>CAYNXT010000066.1:0-8990 GCA_964401235.1 uncultured Planctomycetales bacterium | reverse complement strand
ACCCACACTCACCCACCCCGCCGCTCTCCCGATCTGGGCGCCCCCCCCCGCCCCGCCGGGGATCCCCCGGGCCGCGCCGCGCGGCCGCGGCGCCGGCCTAGGCGCCGACTCTGGTAACGCGCGACCGAGTCCGGCACCGCCCCGCGATAGCGGGGTGGTGGGCGATGGGAGTGCCGAGCGCCGAAGGCGAACGGCCCCGACCCTTCAAGTGTGTTGCAGGGGTGGGTTCCGGTCGACTCCAGGCAATCGCCGGGATAAACATCCGGGCGCCGCGAGACTCAAAATAGATTCGGAGGTTGTCCGAGAGAGCCAGTACTTCGCCTCGGCCGTAGGCAAAACGACGGTAGATACTGAGCGAGGCCGTGAAGCGGCCGAGTCGAAGTACTGGCGAGCTAGGATTCGGCTCCCTCCACTCGCTTCGCTCGTTCCGGGTAGCCACCCGCGCCTCCCAAGGTGCTCGCCGCTCACTACTCGTTCGCGGCTCGGTTAATTTTGGTCGGCGCTCCCTTCGAATCCTAGTTACTAGGGCCATTTGCCCTGGTCTGACGATTGCAAATGGCTGGCGGACTAGGATTCGAACCTAGACAAGCAGATCCAGAATCTGCTGTGCTACCATTACACCATCCGCCATCAAAAACAGTGATCAGTGGTAAGTGAATAGTGAACAGTGGGAACCTAGAACGTGGGGAATCGGTCTTCTGCGCCTTTGGGTGTTTGAGTTTTTTTGCTGACCACTATTCACTTATCACTTTTCACTTGCCACTGATTGTATCACACGCGATGGGGAAACAGATTCGTGAGATGGCGGCTCAGGCGCTGGCGGTCTGGGTCTTCGAGCCAGGAAAACCGCACGCCGATCTCATACTGCGGCGCACCATGGCGGGCCACTTCCCGCACCCACACGACCTCAGCCATGGCATGGAAGGAGGCGTCCTGAAATGGCAACGTCAGCGTCAACGCGACTTCCTGGCTCACCTGCAAAGCCACCGGCGTGGGAAAGCGCATACCAGACTCGCTCACATCCTGCGTGAAGCTGCGCTCGGTCTTCATCGTGACCGGATTGGGAAACTCGATGAGGACCGGCGAAGTCAGGCGGATGTGGCGTCGTTGTTCTTGCACTTAATCACTCTCCTTATTTTTGGCCAGCGTCGTGGCGGCGTATTCCAGGCGGCTGAGCACCTTCTCCTTGCCGATAATGGACATCGTTTCAAAGAGGGGCGGGCTGACCGCACGGCCCGTCACCGCGACCCGCACCGGATGCACGAGTGTTTTGCTCTCCAGACCCTGCTCGGTCATGAATCCACGGGTGGTCGTCTCAATGGCGCCGGTTTCAAAGGCGGGCAGTTGGCTCAGCCGCTCGCGCAGGGCGAGCAACCGCTGGGCCACTCCGTCAGGTTGAAGAAATTGGCTCACAGCCTCAGGCTGATAGGTCACTGGCTCCTGAAAGAAGAAGGCGTGCTCCTCCTCAATATCTTCCAGAACCCGCAAGCGATCCTGCAGCAGCGCGGCGATGCGCTCAAGCCAGGGCCGATCATACGTCGGTGGCAGCCAGCCTTTAGCAATCAGCCGCTCAGCCAGTAACGCCGCCAACTGCCCCACCGGCAAGCGTTTGAGGTATTGGCTGTTGAGCCAATCGAGCTTGCGCTGATCAAATTGGGCTGCGGCCTTGCGCACGCGGGAGAGGTCAAAGAGCTCGATCAGCTCTGAGGGGGGGACGAGCTCACGATTGCCGCCCGGCGCCCATCCCAAGAGTGCCAAATAGTTAACACAGGCGTCCGGCAGATAGCCCACCTGCCGATACTCATCCACCGACGTAGCCCCGAAGCGCTTGGACAGCCGCGCGCGATCCGCGCCGACGATCAGCGGAAGATGGGCGAAGACGGGCAGTGAGAACCCTAGCGCGCGATAGAGCACGACCTGTTTGGGCGTGTTGGCGATGTGGTCATCCCCCCGAATGATGTGCGAAATGGTCATGAGCGCATCGTCCACCACGCACGCAAAATTGTAGGTCGGCAACCCGTCTGATTTCATGAGGACGAGGGTTGCAAACAACGTCGTATCGACGGTGATCGGCCCGCGCAGCAGATCCTCGAAGGTTACCTGTTGCGGCGGCACCGGAAACACGATCGCTCCTTCCTGTTCCTTGGCCTGGCCGCTCTCTAAGAGTTTCTTCACCTGTTCTTGGTAGATCGATAGTCGCTGGCTCTGGAAGTACGGCCCCTCATTGGCCTGAATGCCCAAAAACTTCAGGCCGGCATAGATATCGTCGAGAAATTCGGATTTTGAGCGCTTCTGGTCGGTGTCTTCGATGCGCAGGATGAACGCGCCGTGGTGGTGTCTGGCAAAGAGCCAATTAAAGAGCGCGGTGCGCGCTGAGCCGACGTGGAGCTTGCCGGTGGGACTGGGGGCAAACCGTACGCGAACGCTCATCAATAACTCACACCACAGAAAACACAAAACTCCACAGAGACACAGAAGTTGGTCATATCACCCATGCTATTGGATTGGCCGTTTTCTGTGTTTCTGTGGTCATTCGGTGTTTCGGTGGTGTTAGGAAGCGGATTCCGTGAGAAGGCGAACGTCTTCGGTGGGCGTCTTTGCGTGGTGGTACCAGCGGTGGATGCGCTGGATCAGGTGATCGGGATCAAGCTGGCAACGTGTCAACAGCTCGCTGCGTTTGCCATGCTCTACAAACGCGTCGGGTAATCCAATCCGCAAGTGGGGGGTGGCGGAGCATCCCAGCCCGTCCAGCGCTTCTGAGACCGCACTGCCAAACCCTCCGGCAATCTGAGACTCTTCGAGTGTGACGAGACGCCCAAGCTGCGCGGTCTGCTTCACCATCGCCACATCGAGCGGTTTGATAAACCGGGCGTTCACCACCGCGGCATCGATGCCATTCCGCGCCAGCCGCTCAGCGACCGCGATCGCCGGATACACCATGCTGCCTATAGCGATCAGTGCCAAGTCCTTTCCCATTCGCAACCATTCCGCTTTTCCGGCAACGATTTTCGATGGCTTGCCGAGCGGGTCGCCGCAGACAATCCCACCACGTGGATAGCGCAACGCCACCGGCTTGTCCTGCTCAAACGCCCAACGCAGCATGGCCCGCAGCTCATCCGGATCCTTGGGCGAGACAATTTGGAGATGCGGAAAGATGCGCAGATAGGCGACGTCGAAGACCCCGTGATGAGTGGGTCCGTCTTCTCCGACCAGGCTGGCACGGTCGATCGCCAGAATGACCGGCAGCTCTTGTAAGCACACCTCGTGCATGATCTGATCAAACGCGCGCTGCAGAAAGGTCGAATAGATGGCCACGATCGGGCGCGCCCCACCCTTGGCCAATCCGGCGGCCAATCCTAGCGCGTGCTGCTCAGCCATGCCGACATCAATGAACCGCTGGGGAAACCGCTTGGCAAATTGACTCACTCCTGTGCCTTCCGGCATCGCAGCCGTCATCGCGATGATCCGCCGGTTGGTGTGTGCAAGCTGCAGCAGCTCGTCGCTGAACGCCTCCGTAAATGTGACCGTTGGCCGGTTTTTCTCTTTTAACGGGCTAACGGGTTTAAGTTGTCCTGTGGCGATGTTAAACGGCTCGATCTTATGGAACCGTTCCGGGTCCTCTTCGGCCGGGTCATACCCCTTCCCCTTAACCGTCGAGACGTGCAAGAGAATCGGCCCCTTCATCCGCTTAATGTTCCGGAGCGTCGTGATCATTTCGCGAAGATTGTGGCCATCAATCGGCCCTACATAGCGAAAGCCCAGCTCTTCAAAGACCAAGCCTGGCACGAGCAGCCCCTTCAGCGACTCTTCCATTTTGCGCCCGAGCCGTACCAGGGCCGAGCCATGCGGCAGCCGTTTGATGAGCTGCTCCATATCCACGCGCAAGCGATTGTAGGTGGGATTCGTGATCAGACGATTGAGATAGCGGCTCAAGCCCCCGATGGGCTTGGAAATCGACATGCGGTTGTCATTGAGGATGACCAGTAGATTGGGCTTCACATGGCCGATATGGTTGAGCGCTTCCAGCGCCATCCCTTCGCCAAGGCTCGCATCCCCAATGATGGCGACGACATGATTGGTCGCCTTAATCTGCTCCCGGGCCAGGGCCAGCCCCATGGCCGTTGAAAGCACCGTGCCACCATGCCCAGTCGAGAAGAGATCATAGGGGCTCTCATCCTTATTGCAAAAACCGGAGAGGCCGCCCAGCTGCTTGAGCGTGCGAAACCGATTGCGCCGACCCGTGAGCAGTTTGTGGGCGAAGGCTTGATAGCCCATGTCCCAGACGAGATGATCCTCCGGCGCATCGAACGCATAGTGCAGGGCGAGGCACAGCTCCACCGCCCCAAGGCTTGAGGCCAGATGTCCGCCCAACCCGGCAATCGTCGTAATGAGCTCGGTTCGGATCTCCTGGGCAAGCTGTGAGAGTTGCGGAATGGTCAGCGGTTGAATATCCGCGGGTCGGTCGATGCCGGAAAGCCACTTCATGTCGTCAGGTCGTCGTGAGCCACTCAGCAAGCTGTGTGAGGGTCGTCGCTCGTTTCCCAAACGGTTCCAGCACGCTCACGGCGCGCCCAATCCATCGCTGCGCTTCGGCGCGAGCCCCCTCTTGCCCAAGCACAAGGGCCAAGCCATCCCGATCATGCGCGTCATCCAGCAGTTGAAAGGCCAGCCCCACGCCATGCCCGTACCGCTTGAGGGCTTGCACCTGAGCCGTCGTGGCTCCGCCGGCCAGCGCGCCGGCGATGACGCTGGCGATAATGAGTGCGGCGGTCTTGCGCTCGGCAATCTCCGTCATCGCCTGCTGCGTCGAGGAACGCGGCTGGCTGATCGCCTGCAAATCGAGCACTTGCCCGCCAATCAATCCGACGGTCCCGGCCGCTTTGCTGATGACCTGCAGGATCGCCAACGCATTCGGCGTCCCATTGCGGCTGAGCAAGTCAAACGCCAGCGTCAAGAGCGCATCGCCCGTGAGGATCGCATTGCCTTCTCCGAATTTACGATGGCAGCACGGCTGCCCGCGCCGCTCATCCGCATTGTCCATGGCGGGCAAATCATCGTGCACCAGCGAATAGGCATGGATGAGCTCCAGCGCGCAGGCCACATTCAACGCGGAGCGCCCGGGCGATCCGACCGCCTCGCAGCCGCCGAGCGCGAGTAGCGGTCGAAACCGCTTGCCCCCAGCGAGCACGGTATAGCGCATCGCCTCATGGATGACCGAGGGCGGCTCGGCCGTCTTAGGCAGCGCACGTTCGATCGTGCGGTTCACCAGTTCGGTCAATGCGTCAAGATGAAGCGTCTTGGTCCGCCGCGTCGTCTGTACGAGTGTCGTCATCGAAGGCCACCAGCTCCGTTTCTCCCACGTTCGTTTTCACCAACACCTCAACCCTTTTCTTAGCCTGCTCCAGTTTCTTCAACAGCACGCGCGCCAGCTTTGTGCCTTCCTCAAACTTCTTCAAACGGGTTTCCAACTCCAGCTCCGAGCCATCCAGCTCGGCCACGAGCTTCTCAAGGCGTTTGAGCGCCTCTTCATACTTCACGTCATGAGGCGTCGTCATCTGCCCGAATGTGTGTGACGGTGCTGTAGATGTGGCCCACAGCCAGGCGTGTTTGGAGCCGGTCACCCGGATGCACGCGGCGAGCCGCGGTCACGATATGCGCTTCAGGAAGCTTGAAGGTAATGCTGTACCCTCGCGCCAGCACCGCAAGCGGACTCAGGGCGTGCAACCGTCCGCTCAGGCCTTGCAGATGGCGCTCTTCCTGAGCGAGGGTAAACCGGGTCGACTGCGTCAGCAGACTCTGGAGCGCTTGGGTGCGATGAAGATAGCGATCGAGCTGATTCACCGGATGCAACAGCCGCATTTGAGCGGCCAGTTCTGTGACCCGGCGCGTCTGGTCGTCTAAGGTCAGTTGCATCGAATCAAGGAGTGTGTGAAGCAGCTCACGCGCCTGATCCCTAAAGGTTTCTTGTTGAGCGATGAGCAGTTTTGCGGCATCGGTCGGCGTCGAAGCGCGATGATCGGCCACATAGTCGGCAATCGTCCAGTCATCCTGATGGCCGACCGCGGAAATCACGGGAATACGCGAGCGCGCGAGCGCGCGAGCCACCGGCTCCTCATTAAACGCCCATAGGTCCTCGATACTGCCGCCACCCCGTCCGACAATCAACACATCAGCCAAGTGTAGCCGATTGGCGGTGTCCACGGCTTGCGCAATCTCCACGGCAGCTCCTTCCCCCTGCACCTTCACCGGTAAGATGATCACGTGCACCGTGCCGCGCAGCTTGCTGACGATGTCATGGATCGCCGAGCCGGCAATCGAGGTCACCACGCCTACCCGTTCCGGCAGCGAGGGAATGGGTCGTTTGCGCGCTTCGGCAAAGAGCCCCTCCACTTCGAGCTGCTTCTTCAATTGCTCGAAGGCGAGCTGCAGCTCGCCTTTGCCCTGCGGGAGGACGCGCTGCACGCGCACTTGGTACTGTCCTTTGGCTTCGTACGTCGAGATCTGGCCAAGGCAGACGACTTTGAGGCCATCCTTCAGCTTGAACTTGAGGTTCTGGTTGAGCGGAAAAAAGAACGCGCAGGGCAAGAGCACCCGCTGCCCGCGGCGGTCGGTCACTTTCTCGTCTACCAAATGGAAGTACAGGTGGCCGGAGGTGGCGTAACTCACGTTAGAGAGCTCGCCTTCCACCCACATCTCCGTCGGAAACTCGCCTTCGACCGCTGCGCGGATCCTGCTGACGACCTCACCAACCGTCAAAGGCTTCGCGCGCTCCCTGGAGCCTGCAGCCTGCAGCCTGAAGACCTGTGAATTAGTCCCCACTGCCACGGACAGCCTCCTGAAGGGTTCTGGTGATGCGCTCAACGCTGCGGGCCTTGCCGGTTGCCGGATCCACTTCGACCAGCACGCCGCGCAACTGCACATTGTTCTCGGCGACGTCGGAGCGAACCGGCAGGTTCGAGAGAAACCGCTCTAAAATCTGGTCCACCCGCCGGCCGATCACCGAGTCATACGGCCCGGTCATTCCGGCGTCGGTGATGAATGCCGTCCCTTGGGGCAGGATGCGCTCATCCGCGGTCGGAATGTGGGTGTGCGTGCCGAACACGCAGGAGACCTTGCCGTCCAAAAACCATCCGATGGCCACCTTCTCGCTGGTCGCCTCTGCATGCATGTCCACGACGATCACCGGGGTCACGAGGGTCAATCGCGCAATCTCCCGCTCGGCTGTGCGAAAGGGGCAGTCCAATGGCTCCATGAACACACGCCCCATGATGTTGAGGACGCCGACTTTTTGGCCGGAGAGCGTTTCAACAATCGTTGAGCCTGTTCCCGGGGCGCCATTGGGGTAGTTGGCAGGACGAATCAGACGAGGCTCCAGCTTCAACAGCTCAAAGGCTTCGCGCTTTCTCCAGACATGGTTGCCAGAAGTCAGGACATCCACGCCGGCGCGGAAGAGCTCATCGGCGGTTGCGGGTGTAATCCCCGCGCCCCCGGCCGCGTTCTCGCAGTTGGCGACCACCAGATCAACGGCGTACTGCTCGCGCAGCGGCATGAGCTCGCGCTGCACGATCACGCGCCCTGGCCGTCCGATGATGTCGCCAATTAGCAAGATCTTCATGACGTCGGAGCTGATTTACCGGGCATATTCAATGGAGCGGGTCTCGCGGATGACGGTAATCTTGATCTGGCCGGGGAACTCGATGGCTCCCTCGACCTTCCGCTTGATCTCCCGGGAGAGCGCAATCGCCTCAAGGTCAGTCACCCGCTCCGGCTGCACGATGATCCGCACTTCCCGTCCGGCTTGGATGGCATACGCCTTCTCGACCCCGGCGAAGGAATCACAGATAGTCTCCAAGGCCTGCAGCCGTTTGACATAGTTCTCCAGCGTATCACCGCGCGCGCCGGGCCGCGAACCGCTGATCGAATCCGCGATGATCGTCAGCCATGCCAAGAGCGAATTGGGGGCTACGTCTTCGTGGTGCGCTTCAATGGCATGCACGACTTCCGGCGTCTCGCCGTATTTCTTGGCCAGTTCAGCTCCGATGATCGCATGCGGCCCTTCCACTTCATGGCTGACCGCCTTGCCGATATCATGCAGCAGCCCGCAGCGACGAGCCAGGCGCTGATCCAACCCTAACTCCGCCGCAATCATCCCGCAGAGGTAGCCGGTTTCCTTCAAGTGCAGCAGCACGTTTTGGCCGTAGCTGGTGCGGTAGCGCAGGCGGCCGACCAGTTTGATGAGCTCCTGGTGGACCCCGTGCGCGCCGAACTCCTGGATCGTCTTTTCCCCTTCCTGAACGATGTGCTGTGCGAACTCTTTCTTAATCTTCTCGACGATTTCTTCAATTCGCGCAGGATGAATGCGGCCGTCGGACATAAGCCGCTCAAGCGCCTGTCGTGCAATCTCTCGCCGGACCATGTCAAAGGAGGACAGCGTGACGACATCCGGGGTGTCATCGACGATAAGGTCCACACCCGTCGCCAGCTCAAACGCCTTGATGTTGCGTCCCTCGCGGCCGATGATGCGGCCCTTCATATCCTCATTGGGCAACTGCACCACCGCCGTCGTCGATTCGACGGTGAACTCCACCGCGCAGCGCTGCATCGTCTCGATAAGAATGCGCTTGGAGAGCATCTGCGCGTCGCGCCTGGTGTCTTCCTCGACGTGCTTAATGACCATGCCCGCCTCGGAACGGCAGTCTTGCTCCAGGCGTGCGAGCAACTGCTGCTTGGCTTCCTCGGTGCTGAGACCAGCCACCGTCTTGAGCCGTTCCTTTTCCTCCGAGATCAAGGTCGCCAGCTGCTCGTCCTTCGATTTGAGTGACTGCTCGCGAGCCGCAAACTGACGATCGCGTTCCGCCAGTTCTTTTTCCTTCCGATCAAGCTGATCCAGCTTGCGATCGAGGATCTCTTCGCGCTGGAGGAGCCGCTTCTCAAGCTGGGAGAGCTCTCCGCGGCGCTCCTTGGTCTTGTCCTCAAACTCCTGGCGCAGC
>CAYNXT010000065.1:0-8999 GCA_964401235.1 uncultured Planctomycetales bacterium | reverse complement strand
GGTTCCTGACCTGCCTGCTGATCATTCCCACTCACCACTCCCACGCAGCGAGCTTGCGAGAAGAAGCCGTCTCCTATCGCATGCAAGGGTATGATCTCCAGCAGCAAGGTGACTTACACGGCGCGCTCGCCTTCTACCAAAAGGCGGCGGAGCTGGATCCAAGCTACCCAACTCCCTCCAATGATGAGGGGATCGTGCAGGAGCAGCTCAACCGGCCGCACGAAGCCCAGCAGGCCTACGAGCGCGCCCTGCAGACCGATCCCAACTATTTGGAAGCTCCCAGCAACCTCGCCATGCTCTTAGAGCGGACGGGAAAATTGGACCAGGCCATCCTGCATTGGCGCAAGCGGTATGAGCTGGGCGACCCCAGCGAGGCCTGGACCGCTCGGGCTCGAGAGCGACTGATCAGTTTAGGAGTGCTCGAACCGCACGGGGCTATCGGGCCCCGCCCGCAAGTCGTGGATCAGGTGTTTGCCTCCCACGCCAACTCACTCAAGGAGTTTCACGCAGTTACGGAACGGCACGGCGATTGGCCGTAAGACGACCCGGTAGCGCTTACCTCACACCATCGAACTTCTCCAATCATCGTGACCATCGGCCCATGAAGGGCTCACCACGCGTGTTTCTAATCGATGGGACCGCATTTTGTTATCGCGCGTTTTACGCCATTCGCAATCTCAGCACGGCAGATGGGCGGCCGACCAATGCCGTGTATGGCTTTGCGACCATGCTGCAGGCGCTGCGAGACAAGGAGCAGCCCGACTACTTGGCTGTGGCATTTGATGTGGGTAAGCCGACCTTTCGCCATGAGCGGTTTGAGGAGTACAAGATCCAGCGCAAGCCGATGCCGGACAGGCTCATCGGGCAGTTGCCGCTCATCAAGCAGCTCTTAGCGGCGTACCAGATTCCGGTGTTTGAGCAGGAAGGCTACGAAGCCGAGGATGTGCTGGCGACCATCACCGCGCAAGTCGCGAAGGAGCACTGCGAGGTCGTCTTGGTCACCGGTGATAAAGATCTGCTCCAGCTTGTGAACAGCCATGTCAAGGTCTATAACCCCCATAAAGAGGATGCGCTCTTTGATGCCGAGGCGGTCAAGACGCGCTATGGCATCGGCCCGGAGCGGATGGTGGATCTTATGGCCCTGATGGGCGATGCGATCGACAATATTCCAGGCGTGCCGGGCATCGGTGAGAAGACCGCCACACAATTGCTCCAGCGTTTCGGCAGCCTGGATGCGCTCTACGAACATCTCGATGAACTCGAGCCGGCCAAACGCGATACACTCCAACAGCACCGCGAGCAGGTCGAGCGCGCGCGCGAGCTGGCCACGATTGTGTGCAACGCGCCGGTCTCTATTACGCTAGGCGACTTGAAACTGCAGGAGCCTGATTGGCGCGCCCTGCGCAAGCTGTTTCGCGAGCTGGACTTCAAGCGGCTGCTCAAGACCATTGATGCCCACGCCCCTCAGGCTGCTACGCCATCGCTCAACGTGACCTTTGCGCGGCAAGCGATCGACCTCGAAGCGGTCTGCGCATGGCTCACACGCGCGACAAATCAACCTACCGCAATCTTGGGCTGGCCGGTAGGTGACGGAGAGGCACTCCTACTTGTGGTGGCGAGCAGCCCTGAGCAGGTAGTGGTCATCCCGCTCGATACCGCGCTTCTTCAGACACCAATTGGCAAGCGTCTGGCTGCTTGGCTAGCCGAGCCTCGTGCACGAAAAATCAGTCATGATGCCAAGCGGCTGATCCGAGCGCTTAAGATGATGCATGGCGACTTTCGCGGACTTGCTGGCGATACCATGATCGCGGCTCATTTGCTCAACCCAGCACGGACGACTCAAACCCTCAGCGATCTCTCGGATGAATATCTTGAAGAGCCGCTGGGAGCGCTACCGGTTCCGGATGGATTGCATGACCTGGGTGAGGAGTCGCTGCAGCATTTCGGCCGGGCTGTGGTGGCGGTCTTGCGGCTTCATGAGCGGCTCCAACCCTCTCTTGAGGCGCAGGGCTTAGGAACTTTGTATACCGAGCTTGAACTGCCACTCTTGCAGGTCTTAGCGCAGATGGAGACAGTCGGGATTGCCATTGATGTGCCGTATCTGGCCGGGCTGCGCGCCTCGATGGATGCCAAGCTGCTGCGGCTCACGGAGGAGATTTACCAGTTGGCCGGCGGAGCCTTTAACGTCAATTCGCCCAAGCAACTCGCGCGCGTCCTCTTTGAGCAGTTAGCCCTGCCGATCATCAAGCGCACCAAGACCGGTCCCTCGACGGATAGTGACGTGCTCCGTCAGCTCTCCGAGCGGCATCCGCTGCCCAAACAGCTCATGGAGTACCGAGAGCTCTCCAAGCTCGTCTCCACCTATGTCGAGGCGCTCCCGAAACTGGTCAACCCCGCAACCGGACGCCTGCACACCTCGTTTAATCAAACCGCGACCGCGACCGGACGGCTCTCCTCGAGTGATCCAAATTTGCAGAACATTCCGATCAAAACCGAACTCGGCCGCTCCATCCGCAAGGCGTTCATTCCCGGTATCCCTGAGGGGGTATTACTGGCGGCCGATTACTCTCAAATCGAACTGCGAATCCTCGCTCATCTCTCAGGCGATGAGCAGTTGACCGAGGCGTTTCACCAGAAGCGAGATATTCACCGGTTCACCGCCTCGCTCATCTACGGGCTGCCGGAAACTGAGGTGCAGCCTGAGCAGCGCAACGCGATGAAGGCGGTGAACTTCGGCATCCTCTATGGCATGAGCGCGCACGGCCTTTCCAAGGAACTCGGATTATCCTTTGAGGACGCGCAGGCGTTCATTGAGGCCTATTTCCAACGGTATCCCAAGGTTCGCCAGTACTTGGATGAGCAGATCGCGCAGGCCCGCCGCGACGGATTTGTCCAAACCTTGCTGGGCCGGCGCCGATATATTCCCGAGGTGAACAGCCGCGAGCCGATGCTGCGCCAAGTCGGCGAGCGCATGGCGATCAATGCGCCGGTGCAGGGCACGGCCGCCGATTTGATCAAGCGGGCGATGGTGGAACTCGCTCATGAATTGGAGCGCCAACGGCTGGCCAGCCGCATGGTGCTGCAGGTGCATGATGAATTGGTCTTTGAGGCGAAACGCTCAGAGCTCGAGGTTCTCGTTCCGCTGATTCGCCGTGTGATGGAGGGGGCGATTGCGCTCCGCGTGCCCTTGACGGTGACGATGAAAGCCGGTCCGAACTGGCTGGAGTTAGAACCAGTTCATTAGCTCAATGGCTTAGAGCGCCTTTAAAAGATGGTAGTTATCGGCGTGACTGGCGGCGTGGGGACTGGCAAGAGCACGGTCGCGAAGATGTTCAAACAGTTGGGGGCCACGGTGCTGGATGCCGATGTGATCGCCCATCAGGTGATGGAGCCCAAGCGCCTGGCCTGGCGGCAGATCGTCAAGCAGTTCGGTGAAGCCATGCTCAACGACGATCAAACGATCAACCGCAAACAGCTGGCCGCGCGGATTTTTGCCGATGAAGAAGCGCGCAAGCGCTTGGAGCGCATCATCCATCCGCAGGTGCTGCGACACATCAAGCAGCAGCTGCCTCGCTTGAAACGCCGCCGAGTGTCGGCGGTGGTGCTCGACGTGCCGCTCTTGCTGGAAGTCGGCGCGCAGCGGCTGGTGGACGTCGTCGTGGTGGTGACGGCTCCGCCTGAGGTGCAGCAAGAACGGCTGCACGCCAAGCATGGGTGGTCAGAAGAGGAGATTGCCGCGCGCCGTGGGGCGCAATGGGACGTGCCGGCCAAGGTGGCCTTGGCTGATTATGTCGTCGAGAATCGTCATGGCCTGGAGGCCACGCGAACACAGGTGAAGCAGATATGGAAACACGTCAGCAGCAAAGCACGCAGCAACCCACACCGCAAGTAAAGCTCGACATCGCCGCGCTGAAGGAGCTCAAGATTTCCGAGCTCCAGAAAGTCGCGCGCGAGTTGGGGGTGAACGGGATTTCCGGGCTGAAGAAGCAGGATTTGATCTTCAAAGTTCTCTCCGCGCAAACCGAGCGCGAGGGGCTGATTTTCTCCTCCGGCGTGCTGGAGATCTTGCCGGATGGTTTTGGCTTCTTGCGCTCACCCAACTATAACTATTTGCCGTGTCCGGATGATATCTATGTCTCGCCGTCGCAAATCCGTAAGTTTGATCTGCGCACGGGAGACATCGTCAATGGACAGGTCAGGCCGCCGAAGGAAGGGGAGCGGTATTTCGCGCTCCTGAAGGTCGAGGCGGTCAACCATGAAAATCCGGAAGATTCGAAGGTGAAGGTGAACTTTGACAACCTCACTCCGATCTATCCGAATCAGCGGATCGTGCTGGAGACCTCTCCGAAAGAGATGTCCACGCGCATCATGGATCTGCTCACCCCCATCGGCAAAGGCCAGCGCGGGCTCATCGTCGCCCCCCCGTACAGCGGCAAGACGGTCCTGCTGCAGAAGATCGCCAACGCGATCACGACCAACAACCCCGAGGTCGTCCTCATCGTGCTCCTGATCGACGAGCGGCCGGAAGAAGTGACCGACATGCAGCGCTCGGTCAAAGGCGAAGTGATCTCCTCCACCTTTGATGAGCCGGCGGACCGGCATATTCAGGTGGCGGAGATCGTCATGGAAAAGGCCAAGCGCCAAGTGGAGCACCGCAGGGATGTGGTGATTCTGCTGGATAGCATCACTCGCCTGGCGCGAGCCTACAACACGGTTGAGCCGCACAGCGGCCGCGTGCTGACCGGAGGGTTGGATGCGAATGCGCTGCATAAGCCCAAGCGGTTTTTCGGCTCGGCGCGCGGCATCGAAGAGGGGGGAAGCCTCACCATCATCGGCACCTGTCTGATTGAAACCGGCTCCCGCATGGATGATGTGATCTTCGAGGAGTTCAAGGGCACCGGCAACATGGAACTGACGATGGATCGCAACCTCTTCCAGCGGCGCATCTACCCGGCCATCGACATCCGCCGCTCCAACACCCGGCGGGAAGAGCTGCTGGTGGCCCCGGATGAGTTGCAGAAGATCTGGGTGTTGCGTAAAGTATTAAACGAAATGGACCCGGTGCAGTCGATGGAGTTGCTGATTGACCGGCTCTCCAAGACGAAATCGAACAAAGATTTTCTGGCCACCATGACGAAACAATCGTGATGCACGCTTCAGGCTCCACGCTTCAGGCTCTGGGTCAGTGCCTGTAGCTTGCAGCTTGCAGCTAACCGGAGGAAGTTCATGAAAGCAGGAATTCACCCAGAGTATCTCGAAACAACCATTACCTGCACGTGCGGAGCGGTCTACCATACGCGCTCAACACGCAAGACAGTGCATGTGGAGATCTGCGCGAGCTGCCACCCCTTCTTCACCGGCCAGCAACGGCCGGCGGATGCGGCCGGCCGCGTTGAAAAGTTCCGCCGAAAGTACACGCGAAAGTCCGAGACCAAATAGCTAGCTACCCCATGCGTCTGCTCGCTCGTTTGTAGCTCACCCCTATCGTTGGTCTGCGTACCCGGCTTCTCTCATCATGAAACTGCCCCCACACCAGCTGCTTGAGCAACTGGCTTCGCTTGAGCGGCGCTACGGCGAGCT
The DNA here is from genome assembly GCA_964401235.1 of uncultured Planctomycetales bacterium. Classification (GTDB taxonomy): domain Bacteria; phylum Omnitrophota; class Gorgyraeia; order Aquiviventales; family Aquiviventaceae; genus CAYNXT01. The sequence continues at coordinate 3,419 of CAYNXT010000065.1, read as the reverse complement.
CGAGCAGGCTGCCGCCGGAGAGGCAAGCAGGCGCCACGAAGATCCGAAGGGTTATCAGCAGCTCTCCAAGGAGCTCTCGGATTTGCGCGAGCTGGCCACGACCTACCGAACCTACCTGCGAATTGATCGCGACGCGGCCGAAGCCGAAACACTCTTCCACGCCCAAGGCGACTTGGAGATGCGCGAGATGGCCAAGGAGGAAGCGGTTTCCTTGCGTGGGCAGCAGGTCGAGCTCTTGAAACAGCTCGAAGCGATGTGGCTCCAGTGCCACCAAACCCCGGAGCGCCCGCTCATTGTCGAAATTCGGGCCGGCACCGGCGGATTAGAAGCCAGCTTGTTTGTCACGGATCTTTACCGCATGTATACCAAATATGCGCTCAAGCATCAGTTGAACGTCGAGCCTATGCATGGCCAGCCCAGCGAGGCCGGTGGGCTGAAGGAAATTGCGTTTGGTGTCAAGGGTTCAGGCGCCTGGCAGCGCTTTAAGTATGAAAGCGGCGTGCACCGGGTGCAGCGGGTGCCCAAGACCGAGGCGCAAGGGCGCATCCACACCTCAACGGTGACGGTGGCGGTGCTGCCCGAGCCAGAGGAGATCGAGCTGCCGCCCATTCCCGCAAAAGATTTGCAGATTGACGTCTACCGGGCCTCCGGTCCCGGCGGGCAAGGAGTCAACACGACCGACTCGGCGGTGCGGGTGCGCCACATCCCCACTGGCCTCATGGTGACGTGCCAAGATGAGCGTAGTCAGCTGCGTAATAAGGAGAAGGCGATCCGCGTGCTGCGTGCACGGTTATTGGATCAGCTCCAACAGGAAAAACAGCAACAGCTCGCATCGGACCGCCGCAAACAGGTGGGCAGCGGCGAGCGCAGCGAGAAGATCCGTACCTACAATTTTCCTGATCGACGTGTGACCGATCACCGCGTCGGGTTAACCCTTCACAAGCTGGATCTGGTCTTGGAAGGGGAAGTGGACGAACTCACCGAAGCGCTCATCGCTGATGAACACGCCAAGCAACTCGATGAACGCAGTAGATCGTGAATCGTGGATCGTGAATCGTAGATCGTTCACTGAAGGACGAATCACGAATCACGAATCACGAATCACGCATCCTGGCGGAGTTCTGGAGGTGCTGCGCGAGGGCATTCGACGGCTCCAAGCAGCCGGCGTGGAACATGCTCGGCATGAAGCGGAATGGTTGATCGGCCGTGTAGTCGGTGCGAGGCCCTTGAACCTCTACGTGGAGGAGCCTGAGATATCGCCGGAACTGGCGGCTCGCTTCCTGAGGCAGATCGGCGAACGGTGTGCCGGGATCCCGTTGCAATATCTCTTGGGAGAGGCGGAGTTTTATGGGGCGCCGTTTCTCGTCGAGCCGGGGGTGTTCATTCCGCGGCCGGAAACCGAAATCATTGTGGAGGCCGCCCTGCACGCGCTTCGCGAGCGCCAGACTCAGCTGGGACGGCCGTTACGTCTCTTGGATGCAGGAACCGGCAGCGGATGCATTGCGCTGAGCCTAGCGCGATGCCTTCCGACTTGTCTTGTCGTCGGAGTTGAGCTATCATGGAACGCTCTGCGGGTCGCGCAGCGCAATGCCGAGCGGCACGCCCTGACGGCGCGCGTTCGGTTTGTGCAGGCTCAATGGCTGGAGGCGATCCGTGGCCGGTTTGATGGCCTGGTGGCGAATCCGCCCTACGTACCCAGCGCACAGGTCGACTACCTTCCGCTGGATGTGCGGCATGAGCCTCGAGTCAGCCTTGATGGGGGGCCTGACGGGATGCGCGATCTGCGCGCGCTCTTGGAGCGCGTCCCCCGCATCATGAATCCTGGCGGAATCGTCGTATTCGAATGTGCGGAAGAGCAGGTCGATGAGCTGCTCCGCATGGGCCAGACGCTGGAGTGGATCGCGCGCGTGAGTCCGTTACATGATGTAGCGCAACGGCCGCGCGGCGTGCTGATCCACCGAGCGTAACATGGAAAAGTTGTTCCTTGAACACAGCGGTCCTCTGAGAGGGACCGTGAGCGTCAGCGGCGCGAAAAACGCGGTCCTGCCGATCCTGGCCGCGTGTTTGCTGACGGATGAGCCCTCGACCATCGAGGGGGTGCCCGACGTGACCGACGTGGCCACCATGGCGCAGATCCTGCTTCGTCTGGGGGCGGCGGTGACGCGGGCAGGCGATCAGATTACGATCGCGCCTGGACGGGCCGCTGAGGTCGTGGCTCCCTATGAGTTGGTCAGCCGGATGCGCGCGTCCATCTGCGTGCTCGGTCCATTGCTGGCGAAGCGGGGCAAGGCCAAAGTGTCACTGCCCGGAGGGTGCGTGATCGGGCCCCGACCTGTTGATCTGCATCTGAAAGGACTTCAGGCGCTGGGCGCGTCCATCACGATTGAGCACGGCTACATTGTGGCGGACGGCTCAGCGATGCGCGGCGCGCGCGTGCATTTAAGCGGCGCCTTCGGCTCGTCGGTACTGGCGACGGGAAACGTCATGATGGCGGCGGCGCTCACCCCTGGCACGACGACGATTGAGCATGCGGCCTGTGAGCCGGAAGTGGTTGATCTGGCGACCATGCTCGGAACCATGGGCGCGCGAATCGGAGGGCAGGGCAGTTCGGTCATCCGCATTGAGGGGGTGCGCCGTCTGCACGGAGCGCGCCACCGCATTATTCCTGATCGGATCGAGGCCGGCACGTGGATGATTGCGACCGCGATGCTGGGCGGAGACTTGACCATTGAGGGCGCACGGACTGAGCACGCAGGGGCGCTGACGGATAAACTCGTGGAAGCCGGTGTGCAGGTTGAGAAACTCAATGGAGGCTTGCGCGTTCGTGCCACGCCGCCGCTGCGCGCCGTGGATGTCACGACGCTGCCATTTCCAGGATTTCCAACCGATTTACAGGCCCAGATGATGGCGCTCATGGCCATTTCACAAGGGGTGAGTGTCTTGACGGAGAAAGTGTACCCGGAGCGGTTCATGCATATTGCCGAGCTCAATCGCATGGGAGCGCATATTACTCGCGAAGGGGCCAGCGCCATTATCAAAGGCGTGAAGCGGCTGAGCGGGGCACCGGTCGTCGCGCCGGATTTGCGCGCCTCGGCCGCATTGGTGCTCGCGGGGTTGGCGGCTGAGCAGGAAACCGAGCTCAGCGGTCTGGAGCATCTGGATCGAGGCTATGCCGGGTTTGAAGACAAATTGCGTCATCTTGGAGCGCACATCCATCGCGTACGGGAGACATAAGGCCGAGCGCCAGAGAAGGAGAGGGAAATGGTAGTGATTCGATTACAGCGTCGGGGGACGAAGAAGCGACCGCACCATCGCATTGTGGCCACGGAGCGCACGCGATCGCAGGGCGGGCGGGTCCTGGAAAGCTTAGGGCACTACGATCCCTCGTATGAGCCCCCGCACTTTGCGCTGGATGCATC
>CAYNXT010000064.1:0-9142 GCA_964401235.1 uncultured Planctomycetales bacterium | reverse complement strand
TTGTCCTCGCGCTGCCGGATGGTGACTTCACCACCCCATTCAGGTCCCCAATCTTCCTTCCACGCATGGATTTGCTTGCCCTCATCATCGGTCCCTGATCGCACGCCGGACTGACCCTCCTGCTCTTGCTCTGCTTGACGCCGCTGTTCTTCCTCAGACTCGGACTTGGCCGAAGAAGCGGTTCGCTGCTGCTCTTGGCTCTGAGCGAGAATAGGCAAGGGAGCTGCAGAGGTTGAGGGGTTTGAAGTTGTTGTCGTCGGCGGATCAGACGAAGGAATTGGCGAGGGAGCTGAGGGAGGACCAGGAAAGTAATCCGGGACAGGATTGGCAATCAAACCGGCAAGAGGGCGTTCGGCTACCGAGAGGTTGGGCACAAGATGCTGGGTCAACGGGGCCAGATCAAGCTTCGGCGGCGCGCGCAACCCAAGACCTCCATCGAGCAAGGTGGGCGTAAGCCGATCTATTGATGGCACTAATCCGAGAAGACCACGCGCTCCCTCTGAAAGCCCGGCCATGCCGCCGCTTGGCGCGCCGATAGAACCTTCAATGGTTGCGATGCGCTCCTCTGGAAGCGGATGGCTGGAAAAGACGCTGACAGAGGGCAGTGGAACGGTTGCCGCATAGTCCTGCAACTGCCTGAAGAAGTTCGCATAGGACGTCCTGCCGGCCGGCTTGTCGCTCAAATACTCGATCGCAACCTCATCGGCCTGGCGTTCTTGCCGGCGTCTGAAAAAGCTGCCCAGCATCTGGAGTGCTACCTCTTTTTGCAAGCGGTCTTGCGTGATCAAGTTGCCTTGTGCGAGTCGCTCAGAAGCCAAGCCGATTGCCACGCTGGCCCAAAAACTCGGACCCTCAGGATCAAGATGGCCTTTCAGATGATGGCCAAACTCATGCGCTAGCACGCCCCTGATGTTTTCAAGCCCTTGCTCATTGAAACCACCGACGAAATCAAAGGCCCCCTCGTTAACCACAATAATCGGCTGCCCGGAGATGTCCGTTGAGGCAAAGGCGTTGGGCTCGTCAATCGGCGCCACCATCACCTTGTAATGCGAGAGGTCCTTGCCCCTCTGCCGTCCGACCTCTAGCACTTTCTCGCGGACCAAGCTGTTCTCAGGCATCGGAACGGCCAGCAGCGCCTCATGGATCGTGGCCAAATACGGGACTGCGCTCTCACGCGTGTTCAGATTCAGGATAGATCGTCCGTCGGCACCCTTGAAATCCTTTAGCTTTTCGCCCCGCTCGTCAAAGTTCCAGGCCGAGCGAATGCCGCTGCGGTCAATCGTCGATACCTGATACAGCTTCTGGTTGGAATTCAACCATCCGCTCATCCGTTTGGAGCCATCCGGCTCGGTGACGCTAAAGAAGATGATTTCATCATGGAGCTGCTCAGCGCCCTGTCTCATGAGCGCGCGATCCTCTGCAAGCTTCAACCGATCAAAATCCAGCACATCGGGCCGCAAGAGCGCTTCCATTTTCTCGATCGCCAGCGGAGTTCCTGCCAGGACCTTTTGGGTTCGAAGGGTGACCTTGCCGGACTCAAACGCTTGCTTGAGTCGTTCCTGCTCCTGAGGAGCCGTCACCTTGGCCAGTACCTCGTTCTTGACTCGTTCATAGTCTGTGCTCCATCGATGCACTTGGGCCACATCAATCTCCACATCGTCCACAGCCGGTGAAGCCGGGCCGACTTGCGCGGTGGACAGTTTTCCAAGATATGAGACGGTTCCAGGAGCACGCTCAGTCCCTAGACGAACAAGCCGGAGATCGGCGTCACGATTGACCTCGGCAATGGGTGAGAGACCGAACCAAGGAGCCAGTCCATATTCCTGGCTGACGAGCCGCCGGCTACCGCTGCTATCAATCCCGGTGATCGCCCCGGCCTGATTCTGCACCTGCAAGTGCAAGCCTTGATCGTGCCATCGAAATCCAACCCCTTGATCCTCTTGATAGGATGTGATCTCTTTACCGCCTGGGGCATAGTGATCAAGCGAGGCGCGCATTGATGCCGGAACAGCCTCACCGTCAATTCCCCGCTGCATGAATCCGCTTGTCGTCGAGCCATATATCCAATTTCCATAGTCATTGGCGAACTGATGACTAAAGAGCGCGGCAAACTTCCGATGGCCGAGGGCATCTTGCGCCATGACGCCTCCGAGCGTTCCGGCAAACCGGTCGCCTCCCTGCACGGTAAACTCATACAGATCCATATAGCCCTTGAATGCGGCCTGGTCGGTTTTGATCTTCTCAAGACTCAGATCAATCTTGGCAATAGCGGACGGCGCCCCGTGTTCGATTGCCTCTTGCAGGGTGTAGCCGAAGCTGGCCTTCTTGAACAGCTCATCGACCTTCTGAAGATCCTCTTCGCCAAGACTGTTTTTAATTCTCTCGTAGGTGGCATTGGGGTCGTGGAGCAATGTCCGCAACTTCGTGAGCAGCTTGACTTCAGGATCCGACATGCTCAACTGCAGGGTCACATCACGAAGATAGCGGCTGAAGACCCTGGTCTCGGCGTTGGGACGAGAGCTCATCTGCACCGCAAAGAGTGTTGAGCGATCGTGGAATGGCAAGGCGATGTTGAGCCCTAGGCTGCTGCGTAATGCATCAAACTCTGCCTGCGGGGCGTACTGGGCGTCGCGCCTGCTAACCGGCAATGAGGCGGAGATGTCGTAGAACTGCCGCAGCGCGGCACCCGATGGCCCGGCAAGACCGCCTCCTCCCGTGGTCGGCGGCCCAGGCTGCGGATAGCTGGCGAGCCCTGGGGTCGTGGCGGTGCTGGGTCCGCCAGGAGTAGCCACGCTACCGCTGAGCGCCCAGACCGGGGCCAACTGCCACACATCAAGACCGCTCACCCCTTTATGAGGCAGGAGCGCACGGTGCACATCACCGGCCTTGCTTAAGCCTAGCGGATCGGCGTACTGTTGGTAGAGGTTAAACACTGCAAGATTGTCAGGCTGAGTGCCGATGAGCGCATAATAACTCTCCCGGATGTTCCGAATCTGCCCAATCGTCTTGCCAGGTAGGTGATTGATATGCTCGTCAAACGTAGCGGCCGGCCCGCGCGGATCAAGCCACCCGACGGCTTGAATGCGCGAGGCCGCGGGTTGTGAGAGATCCACAATCTCCGATGCGCTAAAGCGCTCAGCCTCTTCCGCTTTGGTATAGGGTGAGGGCAGCGGCCGCTCGCGGAAGCTCGTGCCCTTCTCAAACGGAATCGTTGCTCGCGTTGGATACTGCGCGGCGTAGCCTGCGCTAGGCTCCCAAATCGTGGCGGCCTCGCCGTCTCGCGACCTGCGCCCGACCACCGCGTGGTCGTTAAATTGGCCGAACAAGATCATCCCGCTTTCGGGATCAAACGCCCGGAGTGTGTAGGGCTGTGTCGGCTGCTCTTTCATGTGTTGCCGTAAATCAAAACCAGAGCTGGAGCCGAAGAACTGCGCGTAGCGGCTGTTGGTCAGTCGAGGTAGTGTCAGAATCTTACCCTCATCATCCCAAAGTTTGAACTCTCCTGGGCCGCTTGCGGCGACCTTGCCATCGAGCAAGAGGAGCTGCCGGTCGTTGAGAAACTTGAAGACGGCGGTAGGAGTTTCGGCTGAGAGGGCCAAGCGGCCGCCGTGGGGCATGTCGAGCATATGCGTCTGTCCTTGGGTAAGAATCAACTCGGTCGGTCGGCCTACGGTATCGAAAAATTGGGTGCCACCTTGATTATCCTCGATGACGCGCACAGCTGTCCCCTGCACCCCGATGTAGCGGCCGTCATTGAGCTGATACAGGTCCACCATCAAACCAGTAGGATTGTTCACGCTCGTCGGGAAGGCGGTGGCTTGAGACACCAAGGTTCCTTGCTGACCGTCATAGGTGATTGTGTTAAAACGTTGAATGTCATTGTTCGTGTCCTGACGCTCAGAGAGGATGAGGTCAAGGTGGTGGCTCGTTGCCAGAACCTTGTTGCCTTGTACGACGGCATAACGGCCGTCCTCAAATTGATAGACGGCCCCTCTGACTGTGCGATCTCCTGTTTTCGTAGCGACGAAGTCCATGTCTTCAAGCACCAAACTAGCCCGTTTACCCTGGAAGGTAATGCTGGTGGCATCTTGCGCATCCACTAAGCCCATGGGATTGCGGCTGGTGAGTTGGGTGCGCGGCATATGAGCCACTGGTAGCAGACGGCTAGGCTCATTGAGGAGCCGCTCGACAGGAGGAGTCGCCGTCAGCGCCGCATAGGTTTGAACCTGAGCCAAACTCGGAATCGTTGAGGTGGTCATCATCTCATAGAGCCCGGCGCCCACGCCGCGCTGTGCCAGAATCGCTCCTCGTTGTGCGGTGCTCGCCAGATACCCGTATTCTGCAAGATCGGACCCCTCGCCGGCCCTTAAACCAATTTCCAGCGCAAGATAACCACCTGCAAGCGTGTTGAAGGCTGCTGATTGGAGCGACTGGCTCATCACCCCTGGGATCGAGATATTTGCGGCATCGGCTTCTGAGGCAAACATTTTGTTCGCCATCGCGTTCAGAAACGCAGTGCCGGCTAACACCCCCAACGCCCGGCCGACCCCGATTTCATCAAACTGCCGGCGACCATGCTTATCCTCAACGATCTTCACGCCCAGCATTTCCGAGACACCCATGCCCAAACCGGCCTGGAACAACGCCCGTGGAAATTGCTGAGCAAGATTCGCCATCGAATAGGAAAAGATTCCTTGCCGCCGCCAATGAGCCGACCAATCGTTCCAGCTCCCCAACGCTTGCTGACCTCTGTCTAAGGTGAAGTTGTGCCGAGGCCGGCCCGAGACCGAGAATCGCGAGAGAGGAAGAGTACCAGGCAACGGACTTGTCGTGCCAAGGTTGCGACCTAAATCATCAAGCCTGTCAGGACGAACCCCTTCCAGCCATCTTCCGAGCTCGTCAAGTCTTCGTTGGTCGGCCGGATCAATCACAGAAAACCGTTGGGGCGGCTGTTTCGCAAAACTTGGCGCCTGGCCAATACGGAGTCCCCGGTCATTTTTCAGGTAGTCAATGAAGGGGTTGAGCAGCGTCGTGCCCACGAGTGAGAGCGACGAAGCGTACTCTTCGCCAAGATGCTTGCTCACCAACGAGCTAATGCCGGCATCGGCGATCTGCAGACCCAGCGTATCCCACTGACGGCTCAAGCCTCCCCAGACCCCCTCGGTAAAGCTGGTTTTTCCCATGAGCTGCTCGAAAGAACTTTGGTAATGATTATGCTGCACATGCCCTGGCTGGAATGTACTGGTCAACCCGGTCAGCATCGAATATCCGGCCACTACCCCTCCGACGCCGGCCAACGCAGGCGGCGCGCCGGCCACTTCCAAGCGGTTGGCAACCCAGGCGGTTGTTGCACCTGAGGCGGCTCCCACCACGCCGCGCTGCCAGGTGCTAAGATTGCTGAGATTTCCGTAATTTGCGCTGCCACTTGCGCTGCCGCCAAGGCCGGCCATGGCGGTGGCGCCGAAGGAAGCCGCTCCGCTGAGCGTTTGGATTTGTGTCGGACTTAAGCGAAGAGCCGAACCAAGAGTCCCCACCGACTGGCTCATGTTATAGGCCACAAAGGCGCTGGTTGCCCCGGAGAAGGCACTCCCTAGATTTGGCATGCTATACAACTGACCCAATGTGCTCCAGGTACTTGGGCTGGAAAGTTGAAATCCGTTCGGCACCAAATTGCTCCAGCTGCTGGGGCTGTAAAGACTCACCGAGGAGGGAATTTGGATTCCACTCAGTACCAAGGCAGGTCCAAACGTCAGCGCGACCCCTTTAAGCGTGTCCCAGCCATCTGGGCCGTTGGAACTAGAAACCGGCCCGATACTGTCTCGCACCGAATCCCCACCGCGGACCTGACGCGTCTGAGCCTCGGCGAGCATTTGGGTCACACTTTCCCCCTGCGCAGCGAGCGCATAGCCTCGCCCCTCGCCATGGAGAAAGAGCGCTAGGAACTGGTCAGTGGGAAGGTTTTCTCGTGTGCCATCGGATTCCAGGTAGGTGATGCGCACTTCGTCCCCGCGCGTCACCACGACATAGTGGTCAGCCTGGCCATCCTGGTTGAGGTCTAGCGCGGTAATCGCCGGGTAGCGCAGCAAAACCAGTTCATCTGCTCTGAGATCAACTGGGTTGAGAGCAAGACCGTAGGCTTGGGCGAGTCGCTCAACGGTGGCCATCGAAATGTGGAGGGGACCCTTGAAAATCGGCTCGGGGCGCTGGGCTTTGGGCTCAGGCGAAGAGCGGCTCGAGGTTGGGGGCTCTGGGCTCGGCCCTGAGCTAGCGTGCAGGTTTCCTGAGAAGTAGTCTAAGAGGAAGGCTTGGGCGGTGAGGGTCTCACGGGAGACGTCGATACCCACCATGCCTAGCATCGGAGCCAAAGCATTCGGCGCGCAGTTGGAACAGAGGGTGTCCGGCGAGCGCAGCCATGACTCAATCGCGCCGATTTCAACCTCGTTGAGCTGTGTCAGGCCAGGCGCGGCTGGCACAATCGTGAGGTTGGGAGCAATAGTAATCAGCTCGGGGTTGTGGGCTCGGGGCTCGGTTGAAGAGCGGCTCAGGGTTCTGGATTCGGGGCTCGGGGTATCTTGAGTGAGTTGGTCAGCCCGCTCAACTGACTCAGAATCTGCTGACAGGCTGAGAGTAGCTTCGTTGCTGCGTTGTTGTCCAGGTACTTTAAGCTGAGAGCGATCTTGATCAGCGAAATCACCTCGTACAGTGATCCGCGAGCCACGTAGAGAAACTGCAGAAATTCCTGACGATGATACCTGCCCTTTCCCTCCGCGATGTTCGCTGGAATCGATACGGCTGCTCGCCGAAGTTGATCGATCAGCCCGAAGCGCTCCTGAGGCGGAAAACGCCTTGTCACCTCGTAGACCTGTGCCACCAGAAGCATGCCGCTCTGCCAGACCGCCAATCGCTCGAAGTGGAATTCCATCAACGCTCTCCTCAACTCCAGCCGAGCCGTTCACCGCCAGAGCATTCGTCGTTTCTGTATCTGAACCCTGAACCCTCAACCCTGAGCCTGTTGTTACTGAGCCCTCAACCCCGAACCCAGAACGCTGTTGCGCAAGGTCTCGGAGGAAGTCTCCAACCATACTTGCGACAGCGTCTGCGATGCGAAGCGCTTCCGCCTTTCGGCGCGCGACGCGCTGAGGATTGAGCTGGCGCAATCGCCAGCGGGACTCTGGCGATTGGCTCAAGCGCTCAATGAGAGACGAGAGCCTAGGGTACTGCTTGACGAACTGAAGGGCTTCTTTGAGCTCTTGAGCGCTTGGCTCACGACTGTAGAGGTCGTGATAAATCGTGTAGATGGAGGCCGTGAGGGTGACGTCAGCGGCCCGGCGCTGTTGATCAGACGCAGCAAGTATGGAAAATGCGTCGCCGCCCCCCGCCCATACCACCTGTTGGTAGGCGAAGAGCAGTGCTAGCGTCATGCAGAACGCTTTGGTTCGTTTAAGGCCTAGCCACTTATCAATCCGCATCCTCTTATTTTCTAATTCTAAAGAGAAGTCTTTAATATCGACATATTTTGACGCCGTTATTAAAGACCTTCCCTGTTAGAATTTTGGTAACAGTTGCCCACGAGTAAACTGAATAAAGACCGGCCCACCCACGAGCATGACCACCGATCCCATGATCAGGATCAACGGTAGCAGCATTTTCAGCGGAGCGACCGCCGCAAACCGTTCAGCTTGATGGAACCGTCTCATGCGAGAATCTTCCGACTGGATCCGCAGGGCTTCACCGATTCCCACCCCCATCCGATCAGCCTGGACAAGCGTCCGGACAAAGGAGGAGACATCTGGAATTTCGACACGCCTGGCAAACGCTTGGAGGGCTTCCTTGCGCCGTTTGCCCACGCGGACTTCCTGAAGAACCGTCCGCAACTCCTCGGTCAGCGGCCCGCGGCGAAACTCTCGCACCACGCGGTTGAGCGCCCCCATGAAATCAGCGCCGGCGCTGACACACAAATTGAGTAAGTCTACCATTTCAGGCAGGTCCCGCGCAATCGCTTGTTGGCGCGACTTAATGCGCATCCGCAGCCACACACTGGGCAGCAAAAAGCTGATGACGCCGATTCCCACGGCCCACGCCGGTTGCACATTGGGCATCCCCACATACAGCACGTAGGCCCCGACCCCAAGCACGGCGATAACCTCCTTGAGCGTGAGAAACTCAATGGCGGTCAGCGAGACCCTTCCGGCCATCAGTTGATTGCTACGCTTGCTCTCTGAGGGCCCAAGTCGAAGCTTCGCGTTGATCGGCGCGATGACGTCTAACGTTTTTGCCAAGTCCGACTTGCGCAGCGGCTCCTCAGCCACCTCCTGGTAGACGCGGCCCCGGATGGCGCGTTGCACCAAATCCGGCGCCAACGCCCAGCACGCCAACACGATGGCTGCGAAACACAATAAGAGACTCAACGTGATCATCATAATGATGTCGCTCGGCTAAAGAGCCAAATCAGCACCAGACTTACCACCCAGCAGCCGACGGCTGCGATCAACACGACCCGGCCCAAATCATCCTTTGTTAAAATCTGAAAATAGGTCGGGTTCATCGACAATGCAAATGCTCCAAAAATAAAGGGCAACCCGGCCATGAGCAGCCCTTGCATGCGCGGCATCATGGTCAGCGTCTTGACCTTCTCCTTGACCTTCTGCCGGTCGCGAATCGTCTCGACGAGCCGCCCGAAGATTTCGGTGACATCCCCACCCGTCTCGCGAGCCACCAGGATGGCAGTGACGATCAAGCCCAGATCCTCAGACGGCATTCGCTGCTTCAGATGCAGAAGACCCTGCTCAAAACTCGTCCCCATCTTCACCTCTTTGAGGACCAGCCCGATTTCTTGAGACATGGGTTGTCCCATCTCCTCGGCCACCACTTCGAAGGCCTGCAAGATGCTCAGGCCGGCTTTCAACGAGCTGGTCAGCATCATTAAGCTATCCACTAATTGGCCGTTGAACTGTTTACGCCGACGGCCGCGGGTCATGCCCACCCACATGCCAGGTAGCAACAGGCCGACCCCTGCGCCAACGGCTGCTCCAATGACGTTCTGCGCAACGATCCAGCCGATGAGTGCCACAAGAAGGGGGCTGAATAGGTGCGCCAGAAACATTCGCCGTAGGGAGGTGTCCACAAACATCGTCAGATGGAA
>CAYNXT010000063.1:0-9183 GCA_964401235.1 uncultured Planctomycetales bacterium | reverse complement strand
CGTACTGGTCGACTGAAATCTCATCGAGCGAGCTGGCCGTAAATCCGACGATCTCGAAGGCCTCCTCAAGACCCGGCAGCGGCACGATGTCGAGGTGCAGCTGGAACTCGATGATCTCTTCAATCGGGATTGGGATCTGCAGCGTGGGATGGTACTTCGTCAGGAAGGCGTCTGCATGACGACGGAGGAGGTCGTAGCTCAGATGCGGAACAGATGGCGGAGGAGTCACAACGCCGCCCCTTACTTGCCCCGTACCTTCTTGACCAGCTCGTCCAGCTGCTTCTCGGTCAGGCGCTTACGCCGGAGGGTCCGAAAAACGAGCGGCAGTTTGGCGAGGACTTCCTCATCTTCCAGGAGGTCATCGGGCAGCCGCCCCTTTGCGGCAGCGGCCAAGTCAAAGAAGGTGTACCAATCTCCGGTCCCCGGCTTGATCGCGAGGGACTCGGCGTACTGTTCCAAGACCTTCCGGTCCTGCGGAGGAGGCAGCAGGCCCCGCTCCAACCGGCTCAGATTGCCCGGGTCGAGTTTGTGTTTCAGGCAGAACTCCCGAAGCGTCAGCCCGAGCGTCTGCCGCTTGGTCTTAAAGAACTCTCCAAAGCTCGCCAGGGTCTTCATGACTTCCACCCCCTTCCTGTTGTATAAAGTATACAACGCCTGCTTGGTAGAGTCAATGGGCTAGGGCTGGGAGATTGGGCCCTGGATCGGAGCAAAGGAGAGACGGAAGGATTCCGAACGTCTGCCCCGGCGATCACGCTCGGCGGCCAAGGCCAACCCAGATCAGCTAGGCGGGGCTATTGGATTTTTCTGGTTGTTTCCCGCTTTGAGAAAATTGATTCGAACGGAGGCCCAAACTCAATGGCTACATTCGCTGGCCTATTCGATCTAATGTCTGCCTCGGTGAGTGTGACATTGATAATTGGCCGATCTTCCTGCAGCATCCTTAGAAAAGGATTCTCATTGTATGACGCTTCTAAAGACTGAATCTTTCCAGCGAGAAGTTCAAGTAGAACCTGTCTTGGTAATTCGATAACGACTCCGCTCTTCTTGGATTGTCTGAGAGTCATCGGTCCTCCCCTTATCTGCCATAATTGTGGGTTATTATTCCGAAGACTCCATGTCTGATACACCCATTGGTTGAAGTTCAAACTCAGCAAATGTCGCTGCTCATCAGCTGATAGAGAGAGTCGAGCGTTTGGATTGATAAATAGCGTGGGCGCTGCCCGTCTCACAGATTGCAGTGGGTACGCCGGGGGGGTCTCGAAGGCTACTAAAATGACCGCTGAAACGCTCGCATGCTTCGTGAAGAACGCCCGAATGGCTTCCTCTCTCCGAAGCGTACTTGGCGCCTGAAAAGTCCCCAACACACCATTACTATCACCCCCCAGGCATATAATATATGGTTCATTTAAGTTAGGGCGCCTCTTCTTGGAAAGCGTGCGGTAGATTGCGTGCTCCTTCAGTGACCGCGGCGCTTCTTCTACAACACCAGAGGACACCACGTATGGCCCAGTCGCTTTTGGCAGGTAGTGAATCCTGATAGTGTGCCCTGGATGGAGGTCGCATAGAGTTTCGGCATCTGGTGTCTTTCGAATCTGCTCAAAGAACCTTTTAAGCTTTGAACTTTTCATGACAGCGGCAATACGATGTTCTTCTGGTAATTGGCGGGTCATGCCTTGATCGGTCGGCTTACCATCAAACCGACAATGAAGCTGCTGGGGCCGAACGGACCAACACCTTGCTTCTCGATACAAAGCTTGGAGGAAGCGCGCTGCTTTCTTATCATTCTCAGTAAAGCGCCCACGAAGAAAAGCCGCCTCGATTAAGAAATTTCTGCCAGGGGTCCGACGGATATAGATGTCTGGTGTACCATCTGTTGTAGTTTCCTCGTATTTGGCTTCTCCGAGACCTAATGACGCCTCTAGAACAAGCAGCTCCCATATTGCCTGCAGACGCTCCCGCCCTCGAAGCTTGCCTCGAACAGACGCGAGACGCTGCCCCGTGGCCTTCTCACAAATGTTGAGTAGTAATCGAACTTGGTCTTCCGTCAGCATGCAGAATCTGAGGGATCAACAGGAAAGCCTGTGAAACTGAGGAGGTGTTCCAAATATATCAGCTCCGTCAACTAGGCGGAACTATTTTGGACCGGCTCCAACTCCCGTATGCTTGTCGCATAGCGGTTAACTATCCGGAACTCCAAAATCCGCTTTGCTATCTTTGACGAAAAACTGCCCCCCTTTGTAGGTCCAACGACCTTCGTACCACAAGTTCTCACCACTATTCGCTTCGTTCGCCGATCCATATGTCACCTTCATATAGATATGGCAATCTTCCTCCCCCTTCAAATATCTTGACACAGTGGCCGGATTCATAACGAAGGTCATAAGGACTTTCGGAGACCTTTGGGGAAATACGGTCAGGTTTTCCGCTTCTACGGGAATATCTTTAAGAGTTATCAGCCCACGCGACACTGACTCCAGGCTGAAGTCACTTATAGATACCCCCACAGCCGGAAGGTCACTGTGGTTTGTGATCTCAACGGCCAACTGGTAGAAGGAACTCGTGGCATCCTTCGGGTCCGCTTGATTCGTCGGAACGAGACCAACCGGTTGCACCTCCACATAAGGTCTGTTCACAAGCGCCGAATCAAGCTGAGCCTGCGTGAGTTGCTTACCTGCAATCTCAACAAGCTTGCCGGTCTCCGCTGTAGAGCGATGCGACACGATAGCTTGACCAACACCAGCCAACGCCACAACAACAGTCGCAACGACAAGAGCCCATGTTAATCCTGCCATTGTACGGGAGTGTTCGCGGCTCTCTGCTGCGGCTTTGTCTGTCGAGTCAATTCCCTTGTGCAGCGTTTGGTTCAATTGACCCAAACCCACCCCGAGCCCCTGCAGCCTCTCGGTGTTTCGCAGCATGAGTTTCGCGCTCAGAAACTTCCCAACCTTCTCGATTTCAGGAGGTCCGTATATATTGTTAGCGTTTAGGGTGGCTAGGTGAGCTATAAGGTCCTCAATACTCATGTCGTTCAGGTCCTTGCTCATGGTCAGTTTCTCCTCGATTGGCGAAACGGGATTTGAAATTCGGAGGGGTGCTTCAAATGTGCCGGCTCAGATCAACTGGGCGGGACTGTGTGGGCCGCCTCACGCGATTTCCAACCGATGTTATCTCACGCTGAATCTTTCTAAAGGCGATCGGTTTCTTAGCGGGGGAGCCGCGGTAAGGATCGCGTCTCTAATATCCCGGAAGCAATTTGTCGCCACAGTAATATTGCCTGCGTTAGATAACTGAACAAAAATGTCCTTATCCTTTCTAGTGGTTAGCACCTTCCTATTCTGCACTACGCCGTCAATGCTGATCTGCACATCACTTGTTCGTTCCGAGTACCATTCGATATTGGATGTCCCTTCGTTAGCCTCATTGAGAACCTCGTCCGAAGCTACGCAGAGCCACGGCTTCCCCCCAAAAGCATCCATCATCTCTTGAGAGCATCCATTTTCTCTACCGTGGTGCGGGACTTTCAGTATGGTAGTGCCGCTGACAAACTGTTTAAAAGATTCGGCTTTTGCTGACGCTAGTATTTTGTTGACGCCGCTAGATGTCATGTCTCCTGTAAAAAGAATCTTATGGCGAGCGAACTGAATGGATACGAACCAACTCAACTCGTTCAAATCCATGTCATCTTCATAATCAAGGAAGCGCGCCGTTTCGACAATACAAGTGGGTTTGGCTAATGCGATGCGGTCTTCGCTTTCCACGTACTGCCCCGTATATCTCTTGACTACATCAACAAATTTGGTAGAGGCGCTTGCACGCTGCTTTCGAAAATCCATCTTCTCAATAGAGATTCTGTCAATGAAATCGTTATAAGCACCAACAAGCCAACAAAATCCAATATCGTCGTGGATTGATTCGATATCAGCAAAATGGTCACCGTGTGGATGGGAGATCACCAGTTTGTCCAGCGCGTAAAGGGAAGGGCGGTTTGGAATCGGTGCGGGATTTTCCCCCTTCGTGAGTTTGTAGTGCTTGAGTAGTCTTGACGGCCAGTGGTCATCTCCACACCCGCAATCAATCATCATGCGCGCACCATTCGGTAACTCAGCATACGCGCAGTCGCCGTGTCCAACGTCCAGAAACCAGATCTTCAAATCTGCCATGACTACTCCCTATCAAAAACAGCGGCGGAGGCTGACAGCGGCTCTCTGGATGCCAGGTAGCGCACTGCACTCCATAGCTGCGCGACAAAAGAAAGAAGGGCTGTGCCTCCCACAACCCACCGTGTATCCTGTGGTCCCACGACGAGAAAAACGAGGACGCCGAGCAGGACAGAGTTCAATAGCGCAATCAGGTATAAATACCACGACTGGGAACTACGCCAGTTGAAATACGGCGGGTATGCTGGATTCGTATACATCCTGGTTTTGTTCTCGAAGCCGAGCGGCTTTTGCTTCAAGAAGAACCCTCGCTGTTCGTTGATATATCGTGCAACCAGCACGAAGTAAACCCGATGGCGAATGGCGAGCGAGTACATAAGTGTCCCGAAGATGATACCGACCACCAATATACCAATAGCAGTAATCGTCAAGTCTACGTGCTCTTTCAGACCGAACTGATACAGACCAAGCGCCGTCCCGATCAGGAACGTGTAGCTGCCAAACTGGAACTTCATGATATCCAGTAACTGCGAGTCGTAATGCCGGATCTGTTGGAAGCACTGGTTGAAGTCCGCTTGAAGGAACCTAGTGGCTTCTTCCTGTTGGCGAGAGGTGTCTTGTTTCGGTCCACTCATGGCGATTACGGCACCGATTTTCGGACGTGTTACAACGTGAACGAGGTCTCCGCCGCTCCAGTGCCACGGGCTCGGTTGAATTTGGCCTCCACTGCACTTACGGCTCCCCGCAGGGCGCTTACGATTTTTGCCGCCTGCTCGGGAGTGTAGCCGTAACTGGAGCTGGTGAGATTGCCGAGCAATCGAATCTTCTGTAAGGCCGCCTGCGTTCGCTTGGTCGCCAGCCGCTGAAATCGCTGCTCCCTCGTCTCCCCCTGTACTGCCTGTCCCTCGCCCATCTGCCCCTCCTTGTGGTTGGCCTGACTATCCTTCAGATTAGAACTGGTGCTGGTTCAATCTTCTCTGCCTGCACATATTTTTGCATCCTTCGACTCAGGTGGATCACAATTCCATGCTGAATCAGAACCCTCTCAATTACAGCAGGCAGCTCCAACAATGAGTTGAATGGCTCTGGTTGTTCCGGAGTGATGCCGTGGTACTTGTTGCGCTCTATCCTGACCATGCCACTGCCCCAGGCGTGTTTAGGCAAAACTTGGCCTTCTGATTCAGCAATGCCGTTTGTCCAAAAGCGGACTTTGACCTCTATCATCCGCTCCCCCCATTTGGCCTCTCTCGCAATAACACCGTTCTCGGCCATCCCAACCTCCTTATTCGCTGACTGCCTTTTACTGCGCCGACGCTATGAGTGCCTGTTGATGTCCGTTCAATCCTTCCACAGAGCCTCCCTCCACTGCCTTAATACCTTCGGCAGACTTCCAGGGTTGGGAAAAAGACTTCGGCGCCTCAAATCGCGCCATGGAACCCAAGACATATTCCTGATCAATCTCCATACTTATCCATTTTCTGCCCAGTTGCTCAGCAACTGCCCCGACTACGTTACTTCCAGCAAATGGATCAAGCACGAGATCGCCCTTCTCTGTGAGAAAGCGAATAAGAAAATTTGGTACTTGCTCGACAAATCTCGCAGGATGAAGTTTAAGTCCCCGCTTCTTACATGCCAGAAGGTATGGATCGTGGCTTCTGGTATTCGCCGCAATTATAATATTGGGAGGGATTGCGCCTCCGTTATCCTTGTTCCAATGCTCTGACACAACATGTTCTGATGGCCTACGTCCAGCGTTGTAGCCATGCTTTAGCAGATAGCGCATGTCTTTCTTGTACTCGGTTAGTACCCAACGGTTATTCGCCTTTGGTCTATCGGTCTTGGAAAGCCACCAAATGGTATTCACTGCATCCTTAACCCGTATGCGCTGAATCGTCACCCATTCCGCCGGTGCGGGCATCTTCGCCGGGTTGTACCAGTAGAATTCCTGGGCAAGCTTGAATGACCCCTCTCGTCCGCAAAGATTCAGCAGCAGCTCAAAATGGTATAAAGACCTAGTTGGTTCCCCTTTCTGCCACGAGCCCCCAAGGTCTATTACGAAGCTCCCGTCTTTTGTCAGGACTCTGTTAATCTCTCGTGCGAATGGAGTAAACCACTCAAGGTATTCGTCAGCGCCTACGTTCCCGTAGCTCTTCTTCCTGCGGAGTGCAAATGGAGGAGAGGTCAGCACGAGGTTCACGCTTTCCGATGGCGCTGCCTGGAGTAACTGCAGAGAATCTCCAAGAAAAGCTCGCCCGCAGCGAGTTATGTACGCAGGTTTATACTGCCTGGGTAAACGAAATCGATGTCGCTTCAAAGGCACCCCCATGTCTTCGCTTAGTCCGAGTCAAGCCCTCGCGCCCCTCGGAATGACAGCACCAGAGTTTGAGTCACACGTTTAAGCTCAACCTCGTAATAGTCTTCCATTGAGACTTGTGGTGTCTGAGTGCTCTCCGGTTGTTGCGTCTGGCCTCCCCTCACCCGTGCTTGTTCGTCTTCATACTGCAGAAAAAGATGGTACCCGATGTAGCTCAGGTATTTGTCTGCAATAAGCTTCAGCGCTTCTTCTCCTTGGCCATTCGCCCTTCTGCGCTGGGTCTCCTCAATAATGTGCTCGTTGTCCATATTGACGTATAGACACAACTTGTCGTGGCCATCCTCATCGGGGCGCACAACATATTCGCCCACATCAGTCTCATTCCATTGTTTTTCCGCCCAACCTGGTTTGTGCACAGGGATGAGCTCGTAGTTCGGGGCGGGCCGTTGCCTTCCGTGAGTCTGCTCCTCATCATCCGGCGGCAATATGGGGACGATCTGACAGGCTCGATTTACCTGCATTGTTCTACCATCCGCCAGTGCCGCCTGTGCCGAAAATTCAAACCGGTAACCATCCTCCAAGCTACCATCGGTCTGTAGCACAATGCGCACCTGGCCGCTTTTCGGGCCAACGATTCTGATGATTCTTACAGCTTCTGACGAGGAGCAGGCGTTGAATTGCGCTTGATTCTCCTGCCGCTCAAAGAGATCATCCGGACCATTGAGTCCAAGAGTAATTCTCGTCTTCCCTGTCTTGTGAACCGGAATTGGGTCTCGACGCGTGAGGAGCTCAAACGTTGTTGGTGGATCGCACGGGACGTATGGTGTTGGAGGGGGTGTCACGGTACAGGCTCGCGCATCTCGGAGTGGCTCTGCCAGACCCTCCATATCTAGCGTGATCTGCGCATCAGCCGAAGCGTAGTCTGGAGTTTGGCTGCTCGCGGTTAACGTGATTCTGAGTTTCCCGTCTTTAAAATCCCTTCTCGGATCGTAGGAGGCCTGCAGCCCAACGTCCGAGGAAAATGCGACAGACAACCTGGCCTGCCGTTCGCGTCGCCGGAACATATTCTCGGGGCCGTCTGTCTCTATAGTGATAATTTTTCCACCACCACGCGGGACTTCGAGGGGATCTTGCCGGGTAATAATCCGAACGTAGGTGGGCGGATCAGCTGGGCTGAATTCATCCGTAGGACCTTCTGTCACTCCAGCAGATGTCGAAGCAGTTGCCTGACCCAGCCCTCTGTTTCGGCCTATGCTAATGAGCTGATCAAGCATTGCCCGAGCACGTTGAGCTGCTTCCTGGTCCGCATGTTGTCTTGTGATATCAAATATTTCCTTTTCAATATGTTGGAGAGCATCGTCATCTTTGAGCGCGTTAATTACCTCATCGCGCAGTCGCTCAATTTCCTCTCCTTCTTCAACCAGACCCTCCCGATTGGAAGTAAATAATCCCGCTTTCATATCTCGAGACAGATCGTCGATCTCAATCTGAACTAACAAATATTTCTGCAAGAGTGAAAGTCTAGCCTCTTTGAGCAGACTCTTTTCGAAAGCACCATGCCTCTGCCCGTTCAGAGTTACGGGCATAGTACATGCTGGGTTCCCTGCATCGAGATAACCATCAAGGTACAACTTGCTAGGGTCCTTCTCGTTAATCTTCAAAACCCAATATCGCAACCTTATTTCTCCATGCCCATCGAGTTTGAGCGTCGCTCTGTTTTCGTACCGGACCAGCCCACGCTCATCTGATACAAGTACTGCGCGGGCTCCAAACATGTTGCGACGAAAATGTGGCTTATCACGAAGGTCTTCGATCTTGAACGGAAGGATTGGGTTGAACAAGAAGTGGCGAAAACTCTTGTATCCCTCAAGGGAGAGTGGGGCCGCGATTCTTCGGCCATCATAGGACACGTGAATTACGCAGGTACCGGGTAAGAAACTCGTTGAAGCGCCAAAACTCGGGATCTTTCCTTGAGGAGCGTAGTATTCATAGACTGTCGTCTTCAAATCCTGACGATGTCTGTTCTGCCTGACTATAGTCCACCCGATCAGATCGTGCTGGCCCTTCTCGAGGAGGTCGGGTTGCCGGCGGGAGATGATTACCGTGTATGGGCAGAAACGGTAAGTGGATGACCCTCCGTGCCCATAAACGCCGCACAAATAGGTCGAGCGAATCTTGTTACTCCTTCCCAATCGCAATAATGTGCTGTCAAACTCAGATGGATGCCTTCCAATCCCAGAATCTCTAACGATAATCGTCGGCTTGCGTTCCGCCAACGAGTCAGCGAAGGTTATGACCACAAACCTGCCCCCCAATTCATTTCTTTTTTCGTCCGTTAATGTCCTGGCGAACTCAGACCAATCGCCACCAGGTATCGAAAGCCATTTCTCAACAGCTCTCCTTGGGGAAGATGGCGCTTCGCTTCCCCCTCGCCTAATCATCTCCATCTCGAGAACTGCATCAAAACCATTTACTATCCGTTCAACGATGGGTGCAACACGGCTCTTTGTGGTTTCGACGTTTGCTGCGTTGCTTTCTGTCCCACCCAACGGCAACCAATCGGACTCCACCGCCTCACATTCCTCAAGAAGAAACTCAACGTCTTGGACGGTACGGGTCTCGACCAACCTTTTAACCGTAACTGCCGTTGTCGAGGCGGCCTGCTCCAATCCCTTAACTTCCTCAGTCCCCTCAGCCATCGTTGGCCTCCAT
>CAYNXT010000062.1:0-9744 GCA_964401235.1 uncultured Planctomycetales bacterium | reverse complement strand
TTGAACAACTGCTGGGCGCCCTCCGCAGAGCATGTACGGCGGCACATCCTTATTGACCGCTGAGAGCGCGCTGATGATGGCCAGGCGTCCTACCCGCGTAAACTGGTGCAGCCCCACCATGCCGGAGAGAAACGCGCCGTCCTCGATCACGCAGTATCCGGTCAGGCTAGCCAGATTGACGAGAATGACCTTGTTGCCTACCTGGCAGTTGTGCGCGATGTGGACGTTGGCCATGAAGAAGCACTCATCGCCGATCACAGTCGAGGTGCCCTCTTTGGTGCCCCGGTGGATTGTGACGTACTCGCGGATGGTGTTGCGGCTGCCGATTTTGGTGAACGTTGGGGCGCCGGCGTAGGCTAAATCCTGCGGCATGTGCCCGAGGACCGCGCCCATGTGGATCTGGTTCTCGTCTCCGAGCATCGTGCCTGGTCCAATGTACACGTTCATCCACAGCTTGTTGCGTGAGCCAAGCACCGCGCCATCTTCGATGACGCACCCCGGCCCAATCTGGTTTCCCTCGCCAAGCTGCACGCCTTTTCCAACAATCGCGTTTGAATGAATCGTGTTCATCAATTGGGGACAGCCACCGATTTCATCAGCTGGGTGACGGTTTCGAGGAACTGGGTTTCGTCGATGGGGTCAGGAAACGCGCGCCGAGGAATGATGACCGTGGTGTGCGGCTTCACAATAAGATGCACAGCGCTTGGGGTTTGGCGAATCGCGCTGATCGCCGACCACGCAATCTGGCCTTGACCCGCCCCCGTCTGCAGAAACAGCCCCTGCTCCTCTACGCGAAATTTCCGCGGACCGATCAAACCGGACTCTTCGGAAAGTTGCCGACTCCATAACACCCAGTTCAATCCCACCCAAGCGAAATAACACAGCGCAAATAATGCTCCGGCCACCACGGCCCCGGCAAGGCCTCGTCCTCTGAACCACTGCCATGCTGCAAGAAGGCTCAGCGCTCCGGCAAAGAGCAGATGGCTCTTCCGTTGCCACACCTGGCTCCAGTAAAACTGGCGTAGATCCTTCTTGGTCAGATAAAAACTGAACTCAGCCATGGGAGATCGCGATCACGAATTCGCCACGAGGAGCATGTTGCTCAAAATGCTCGATGACGCGGCTGACTGTGCCTCGTTTGACCTCTTCGAATGTTTTGGTGAGCTCACGCGCGCAGCTCATCTGCACATCGCCCAGCACATCGTGGACATCTTTTAATGTCTTCAGCAAGCGATGCGGTGACTCGTAGAACACGATGGTGCGCTCTTCCTGTTTCAACGCTTCAAGCCGCTTGCGCCGCGCGCCAGGCTTAGCTGGCAAAAACCCCTCGAACACAAACCGATCCGTCGGCAATCCGGAGAGCACGAGTGCGCCGATGAGCGCGGTCGGTCCTGGGATCCAAGTTACCGGCAGCTTCTCTTCGAGCACCCGGTGCACGAGATGCCAGCCTGGGTCGCTGATGAGGGGCGTGCCCCCGTCGCTCACGAGCGCGATGGACTGGCCGCTGCGAAGCTTTTCGATCAGCTCGGGCGCGCGGGCCCGCTCGTTATGATCGTGCAGGCTCACCAGCGGCTTGCGAATCTCATAATGCGCTAACAGCTTACCCGTCTGCCGCGTATCCTCGCACGCAATCACGTCCACCGCCTTGAGCGTCTCAATCGCCCGCACCGTGATGTCTTGAAGATTGCCGATCGGCGTGGCCACCACATGTAATGTACCAACCATGGCATTCCCTTAATCACCTAATCACTTAATCACACCAAGTTTCTATTCAACAGTGACACTCTTCGCGAGATTCGGCGGCTGGTCGATGTCACAGCCATTGGCATCGGCAACGTAATAGGCAAACAGCTGCAACGGAATCGCCGCGAGAATCGGCGAGAAAAACTCCTCGGTTGTGGGCACCGTAATCAGGATATCGGCGTGGCGTCTAATGGTCTCATCGCCCTCGGAGGCCACCACAATGCAGGCTCCTTTGCGCGCGCGCACCTCTTCAATATTGGAGATCACCTTCTCATACACCGGCGAGTGCGTCGCAACAAACACGACGGGCCAGCCTTTGCGAATGAGCGAGATCGGCCCGTGCGTCATTTCACCGGCCGCATAACCCTCGGCATGAATCAGCGGACAGATTTCTTTAAGTTTGAGTGCGCCTTCGAGCGCGCTGGGATAGTTGTACCGTCGGCCGAGGTAATAGAAGTTGCGCGCGGCGGCGTAACGGCCTGCGATCGCCTTGATCGCCGATTCGCTCGCGAGGGTTTGTTCCGCCAGCTTCGGCAGATTCGCAAGACCCTCCACCAACCGGCGCCATTGGGCAGGTGGAATGCGCTTGCGGCGTTTGGCCAGATAGAGCGTCAGGAGCGAGAGTGCGGTGAGCTGCGAGGTGTACGCTTTCGTCGACGCCACGGCAATTTCCGGCCCTGCGTGCGTATAGAGCACCGCGTCCGACTCTCGCGCAATCGAAGAGCCCATCACGTTGCAGATCGAGAACACCTTTGCGCCTTGTTCTTTCGCAAGCCGAATGCCGGCGAGCGTATCCGCGGTCTCACCGGACTGGGTAATGGCGATTACGGTCGTGTGTCGGTCCAATTTTGCGCCGCGATAGCGGAATTCGCTGGCGAGATCCACGTCGACCGGCAGGCCGGCGAACTCCTCGAGCATGTATTCTCCAACGAGCCCGGCATGGTAGGCCGTGCCGCAGGAGATGATGATGAGCTTTTCCTGAGAGTCGAGGGTATTGAGGAACGTTTTGGTGCGCCGGTCGAATGTCACGTGCCCTCGTCCAGAATCCAACCGGTTGGCCAGGGTCTGCTCGATCGCCTCAGGCTGCTCGTGGATTTCTTTGAGCATGAAATGGGGATAGCCTCCCTTGCGGGCTGAGGCGATGTCCCAGGTGATCGTCGTGGGCTGACGGCGGAGGAGCTTGCCTTCTAGCGTCGTGAGCTTCGGGCCTTGCGCGGTCAGTTCCACAGCCTCACCGTCATTGAGATAGACCACTCGGCGCGTGTGCCCCAAAATCGCCGGCACGTCGCTGGCAAAGAACGCTTCGCCTTTGCCCACGCCGACGATCAGCGGGCTCGCGTTGCGCGCGCCGTAGAGCCGATCCGGCTCCTTAGCCGAGAGCAGACAGACCGCGTAAGAGCCTTTGAGCTCTTTGAGTGCGAGACGAAAGGCGGTGCCGGTGGGGTGGCGCTTGGCTAGCTCTTCGACCAAATGCGCAAACACTTCGGTATCGGTCTGTGATCGGAACTGGTGGCCTTTGGCCGCAAGCTGGGCTTTGAGTTCGGCGTAGTTCTCAATGATGCCATTGTGCACGACGGCGAGCGTGCCGGAACAATCGGTGTGTGGGTGCGCATTGCGCTCGGTTGGTTCACCATGAGTCGCCCAGCGAGAATGGCAAACTGATGCATGGCCTCGAGGTGGCCGTCGTTTGATGATCTCTATGAGTTCTTTGATTTTCCCAGCACGCTTACGGACCTCGAGACCTTTGCTATTCAGAACAGCGATGCCAGCAGAGTCGTAGCCACGGTACTCGAGCTTCGTCAAACAGTCCAACCCTATCGCTGTCGCGTCGCCTTTTCCAATATAGCCGACGATGCCGCACATTTGACTACCGTGATTCGTGATTCGCGATTCGCGATTCGTAAACGATCCTGCCGGCAACCATAGTCATCCTAACGCTGAAGTTGCGGTCGAAGGCGACGAGATCGGCGCGGGCGCCAACAGCCAGTCGTCCTCGACCGCCATCACCTAAAAGTCGGGCGGGCACCGTAGAGGCCATTTGCACGGCATCGATGAGCGACACGCCGCCGAATCGCACCGCGTTGCGGACCGCCTGCATCATGGTCAATGCGCTGCCAGCCAAAATTCCGTTCGTGAGATAAAAGGTGCCCCCTCGTTTCACCACATCCCATCCCTGATGGGTAATGGAATCACTCACCAGCGCAATCTTCTCAGGACCCTTCGCGCGCACTAAGAACTGAAAGGCGAACGCGCTCACGTGCACCCCGTCGAGAATCACCATGGTCGTGAGGCGTTCATCCGTCAGCGCAACATCCAGCAAGCTGGCCCTGCGATGATAAAATGGCCGCATCCCGTTAAACACATGGGTCACTGCCGTTGCTCCGGCGCTCACCGCGGCACTGGCCTCTTTGGCAAGCGCGTCGCTATGGCCGAGCGAAACGATCACGTGATGTTCCTTGCACCAGCGAATCGCGCCAAGCGCCACAGGAAGCTCTGGGGCGATCGTGATGAGCCGAAGCTGGCGCCGGGCGGCCGCATGAAGCCGCTGCAGCTCTTTCACAAGGGGAGGGCGCATGCTCTTACGCGGCAAGGCGCCGGCGCGCACAGGGTTGACAAACGGCCCTTCAAGATGGATCCCGAGGCACGCGGCGGCTGGCATCTGACCCGCGTCGGCGCGCCGGGCCACGGACTGCGCCAATGTTTTAGCCGGCTCAGGCCCTAGCGTTGTTAGGAAGGCGGTGGTGCCGCCTCGTGCGACATCGCGTGAAACGATCTCAGGGGATCCCCACACATGCAAGTCAATGAATCCCGGCGCAAGATAGGCGCCGTGAAGATTAATCCCGCTGACTGAGCGCGGAGCGCGGGAGACAACCTTGGCGATTCGTCCGCGCACCACCTGAGCTGCCCCTCGGACAATGCCGCGGGGGGTGATGAGGTTCGCGTTGAGAAGCCAAAAGCTATCCACGGGATGTCAGCGTCGGTGGAAAACTCTAAAAGTGTCCCCGGGGGGAAACGAACCGTCGCTCACTACGTTCGCTCCCGAAGAAGGGCAACCTGCGGTTTCCCTCTTAGCGGTCGGCCTACGGCCTCCCTGATCTCCCTTCCCTCCCAGCTCAACGATGCGCTCTGGGGAAAACTCGCCGTTTTCCCCAGACCCCTTTCGCGGGTTCGATTCCCGTACGGGTCGATGAGAAGTAATACTGTCCCTGGGGGGAATCGAACCCCCATTCTCAGCTCGAAAGGCTGGTGTCCTAACCATTGGACGACAGGGACCAAACGAATTACGGAACACAGGCGAGCCCGGCACGCTCGAAATCCTGGTCAAAACAAAATGCTTTGGTCAATCCCTGTTCCTGCATCAGCGCCACGCTACTACAATCCGTAAAACTCAACCCTGAAGCTGCGTGCTGTCCAAAGAGCGTGATAGTTTGCTCATGTTGCGCTGGGCTAACAAACACCACCTCGACGAGATTACTCTGAGTCAGTGTTTCCAGAAAGGTCAGCGCATGGCGAGCGCCTAATCGTGTACCAATTAAGTTCGCTGTTTCAGCCACCACGTAATTGCTCGTCAACAGTCCGCCCCCATGGCGGTCCAGAAAGCGCTTGGCTTTGGCGTGGTGTGCATCGCTGGGGTTGATGACGGCGTACCACGCGCTGGTATCGCAAAACACGGTCTCCATCTAACTACCGGCTGCTCGAGGGCCGTAGAGATATCGATCGTGATGTTCTGCCACATCCCGCGCTCGATCTCGCGCCAACCCAAACAGACGGAATACCCGATCGTCCCGTCGACTTCTACTTTGGGCAGTGCGGTGAGCATCGATGAGTCGGCGCAGAAGCCCGGATAGGCTCGTATGCTGCCGACGGGCCTGTGTCGTCAGCCATCGGTACTGCGCTTCATCCAAAAGGATCTGGGTCCGTGTCATGTGCGCCTCGCTGGTATACACATTACATCTACATCATACATCATAGAGTCTACACGGTCAAGGCTCGATAGGGACGAGGACAACGGCGCTAGTCTACACTTCCCTGCGCGGCGCGGATTCGGATGCGGCTTCGATCGGCTCTGTGTCCTCGCGGTGAGCGACGCTGGCCACAGAGGCCACCCGATCTTTCCCCTGCAGCTTGATGAGGTGCACCCCTTGGGTGTTACGCCCCGTCGAGCGAATGTCTTTGACGCGTGAGCGAATAATGGCGCCCTCTTGCGTAATGAGCATGACGTCGTCTTGATCCGTCACGGTCTTGGCGCCCACCACCTCGCCGTTTTTCTTGGTCACTTTAATGTTGATGATCCCCTTGCCGCCCCGGCTTTGCAACCGGTACTCTTCAATCGGTGAGCGCTTACCAAAACCAAGCGAGCTCACGGTCAGGAGCTCGGTCTTGGGCCGCGCGAGCCCCATGGCGATCACCTCATCGCCTTTGCCTAAGCGAATCCCTCTGACTCCGCGGGCCGAACGACCAACCTGCCTTGCCTGTTCCTCGGGAAAGCGGATGGCTTTGCCTTGGCGCGTGATCAGCAACAGCTCCTGTTTGCCATCGGTGACTTCAGCCTCGATCAGCTCATCACCCTTATCCAAGGTGATCGCAATAATACCACCCTTGCGCGGGTTGGAGTAGGCTTCCAGTGCGGTCTTTTTGATGGTGCCCTGCTTGGTCGCCATCACGAGGAAGGATTTTGGCGTGTACTCCTTCACGGCGACGAATGTGGAAAGCCGTTCGTCCTTCTGTAAGGACAGCAGATTCACGATGGCCGTCCCGCGAGCGTAGCGGCTGGCCTGCGGCACCTCATGCACCTTCAACCAGTAACAGCGCCCCTGGTTGGTGAAAAACATGAGCGTTTCATGCGTCGAGGCCACAAACAGATGCTCGACGAAATCCTCTTCCTTCGTTTCCATCGCGGTCACCCCCACGCCGCCTCGGTGCTGTTTGCGGTAGGCCGAGACTGGGAGGCGTTTGATGTACCCGGCGTGGCTGATCATGATCACCACGTCTTCTTCGGCGATGAGGTCTTCGACCTTGAAGTCCTGCACCTCGCCCAGAATCTCGGTGCGTCGCTCATCGCCGAACTTCTTCTTGAGCTCCTGCAGTTCTTCCTTGATGAGGTCCATCATCCGCTTCTCGCTCTTGAGGAGCATCTGGTAGTATTCGATCTTCTTGAGCAGCTCCTTATATTCGGCCTCGATCTTATCGCGCTCAAGGGCGGTGAGCCGCTGCAACTGCATCTCCAAAATGGCCTGGGCCTGCCGGTCGCTCAGATCAAACTTTTTGATGAGCGCGGCCTTAGCCTCCGCCGGACTCTTGGATTGGCGGATCGTCTTGATGACCGCGTCAAGATTGGCGATCGCGATCTTCAAGCCTTCGAGAATGTGCGCGCGCTCCTGCGCGCGGGCCAGCTCGAATTTGGTGCGCCGCGTGACGATCTCTTTGCGGTGGTCCACGAAGGTCTGGAGCATCGCCTTCAGGCCGAGCACCCGTGGCCGGTTATCGACCAGCGCGAGCATGATGATGCCGAAGGTCGTTTCCATCTGGGTGTGCTTGTAGAGTTGGTTCAGCACCACCTGATCGTTGGCGTCGCGCTTGAGCTCAATCATCACGCGCATGCCGTCCTTGTCCGACTCATCGCGCAAGTCGGAAATGCCCTCGAGCGTCTTTTCCTGCACGAGCTTAGCGATGTTCTCAAGCAAGGTGGCTTTGTTGACCTGATAGGGGAGCTCCGTTATCACCAGAGCCTGGCGGTTGGCTTTCAGCTGCTCGACTTGTGCCTTCGCGCGGATTCTCAGCGAGCCTCGGCCCGTGGCATAGGCGTCCTTGATGCCCCCGCGGCCGCAGATGATCCCCCCTGTCGGGAAATCCGGCCCCTTGACGTACCGGATGAGCTCAGCCACCTCAAGGCTCGGCTTGTCGATCAGCGCGCACAAGGCATCCACCACCTCGGTGAGATTATGCGGAGGGATGTTGGTCGCCATGCCCACGGCGATACCGCTTGAACCGTTGATGAGCAGGTTCGGCAACTTCGACGGTAACACCTTGGGCTCCTTGAGCGAGCCATCGAAGTTCGGCGCAAAGTCCACCGTGTCCTTCTCAAGATCGCTCAACACCTCGGCGGCCACCGGCGCCATCCGTGCCTCGGTGTTGTGATTGATAAAACCGTTTCCAACGAATGAGTGGCAATCGCTGTCGACTTTCAACGAATAGACTCGCGCGACACTCCCTTCTTCAATTTTCACAATCGGGTCAAACAGATAACGCAATTCAATGAGCCGCTCAAAGAGGACGGCGGTCCTTGCCCGAAGCTCCGGCTCAAGCGCTTCCGCGACACGAGCCCCATGCTGCGTAAGACCCCCATAGCGATCGAAGTTGTGCTTCACCACAAAATCCCGACCGTTCCTCCACCGAAGCTGTTGATCGAAGTTGGAACGAACAAAACGGCTGATCAGGGGCACAAAATCCGTCGCAGAGTACTCTTTGCGATAGCGCGCGATTGCGTTCGTCAGCTTGGCGTTTTTCTGCCGGGACACAAAGCCAATCCGCTCCTGAAAGAGCCGAAGATTCTCCAGCCCCCTGATGTAGAGTTTGTGGGTCTTGCGGCGCCGATCAAATCGCTTGGTCGCAGCGATCCCAAATCGCAAGAGCACAACCTTGATCTGATCGATGAGCGCTTCGCTCGCTGATATGCACGAGAGCTCAACCATTTTCGGAGCGCTGAAGCTGATGCTTCCGTCCCCCTCGAAATAGGCCTTGAGAAACGCACAGACCGCCGACTGCGGCGATTGCAGCACCGGCGGCGGAATGGTCTTTTCTCGCGAGCGGACAGGCGCGAGTCCAAGATTCCGCAGGAACGCAACGACATATCGAGAGTGGACTTCTCGCGTAAAATAGGG
Source organism: uncultured Planctomycetales bacterium (assembly GCA_964401235.1). Taxonomy (GTDB): domain Bacteria; phylum Omnitrophota; class Gorgyraeia; order Aquiviventales; family Aquiviventaceae; genus CAYNXT01. The sequence continues at coordinate 1,120 of CAYNXT010000062.1, read as the reverse complement.
TTTCTTCCCGTACGAGCTTGGCTGTCTGGCAAAACGATGAAGCCGGCAGTCCGGAAATGTCCGTTGCCAGCGCTCATCAACCTCTTGCAGCCACTCTAGATCGCTATTGCAGAATTCGATCTCGTGCTCCCTAATCGTTCCCTCAGCGATCAACGCGCCAAGAAGAAACGCCAGGTCTTCGTTAAGTGCGCTCGGAAGCGTTTTGGTCTGAACGCGCCGCGCGCCAAGATGTGGACGATATGACGCAAGGGGGATGTGCGCATTCGGCCATAAGCGATCCGCGGTTCGGTCTATGACCGTGATATCACCGACGCAGAGCTGGCTTAAGAGTTTCCATCGAAACTCTGGTTGCCCGGATTCTTCGTTGAGTCCCCATGTTAAGACCGGGTGATTGTAAGACCCCTTCAGGGAAAACCCTCGACTTGTTGTGAGCTTGATGGTTGGGTGGTCTCCGCTATCAAACCATTTCACAGCCGGATGCACATTTCGATCGCGCGACAACACGGAAAGATTAATGCCCGCCTCGGCCTCTGCTTTCGAAAGCTCCTGAATCGGCACGAGTCCGCGGTCCGTAACGATCAGCGTATCGCCGGTCACACAGTATCTCATCGCGGCCGGCGCATCCCCGTCGACGGAATTGTGAACAAACACTCCGGCGTCGAGCAGAAAGTTGTGGTGCTCCTCAACGGTGATGTCATACACACCCTCGCATTCTTGAAGAAACCGGGCACTCCGAATGCGATGATTGCGTGCAAGCGTCGCATCTTTGAGCTCCTGCGCGCCGTCAAAATACTTTGCCATCAAGCTATCATCAGGCGTCAGCTCTCTGGCTTGCTTGTACGCCCCGTTTCTGAGCAAAAAGCGATGATCCGGCGTGCAACGAATTTTCTCGCCGCTATCGAGGATGACTTCGACTAACTCCGCTTGCCGATGAGTCACTCGCGCATGACGACCGACGCCAACAACAACCTGCTGATCTTGATTGACTGAGTAAACGCAAAAAGACTCTTCGGGCGGCAGTTTGGCGAGCTCTTCGAAGGACTTGCTGGTGCCGTCGAGCAACTTGATTTTTGTGTCGCCTGTGAAGCACCCGAAGTTGCCTTGGCCGTCGATGAGCGGG
>CAYNXT010000061.1:0-9781 GCA_964401235.1 uncultured Planctomycetales bacterium | reverse complement strand
TCTATGAGCCGGCCTGCCGGTTTGTCCTGAAGCACCGCAAGGCCACGATCCTCACGGCCATCGGGCTGGTGCTGACCACGATTCCGATCTACCTGCAACTGGGCTCCGAGTTCATGCCGCCGCTGCGGGAAGGCAGCCTGCTCTACATGCCCACCACCCTGCCTGGGATCTCCGTGACCGAGGCGCAGGCCCTCATGCAGAAGCAGGATCAGGTGCTGAAGAGCTTCCCGGAGGTCGAGCGGGTGTTTGGCAAGTCGGGCCGGATCGAAAGCTCCACCGACCCGGCACCGTTCTCCATGATGGAGACGGTCGTGGTGCTCAAACCAGAGCACGAGTGGCGCACGGTCAAGCGATGGTACTCATGGCTGCCGGACTGGCTGGAGGGACCCTTTCGGCCGTTCTGGCCGGATCACATCTCCTATGAAGCGCTGGTCGATGAGATGGATCAAGCACTCAAGATTGTGGGGGTGACTAACGCCTGGACGATGCCTATCAAGAACCGCACCGACATGCTGACTACCGGCGTACGCACCCCGATCGGCATCAAGATTTTTGGTGCGGATCTTAAGAAGATCGAAGAGATCGGGACCCACATCGAAATGATCCTGAAGGACGTGCGGGGGACCAGGAGCATCTACGCCGAGCGGGTGGCCGGTGGCTACTTCGTGGATTTCGACCTCAACCGCGATGAGATCGCCCGGTACGGCCTCTCGGTGGCCGATGTCCAGATGGTCATCATGTCTGCCATCGGCGGGGAGAACATCACCACCACCATTGAGGGACGTGAGCGCTACCCCGTGAACGTCCGGTACTCCCGCGAGCTGCGGGACGACATTGAGAAGCTCAAGCGGGTGCTCGTCCCCACCCCCACCGGTCAGCAGATCCCCTTGGTGCAGCTGGCGGATATTCGTCTGGTCTCAGGGCCAGCCATGATCCGTAACGAAAATGGGCTGCTGGCTGGCTACGTGTACGTGGATATGATTGGCCGCGACATCGGCGGCTACGTCAACGAGGCCAAGCAGGTGGTGGCCGAAAAGCTCAAACTGCCACAGGGGTACGCGCTCACGTGGAGCGGGCAGTATGAGAACATGCTGCGGGTGAAGGAGCGGCTCAAGGTGGTCCTGCCACTGACCCTCTTCATCATCTGCATGCTGCTCTACATGAACACCAAGTCCATGGTGAAGACAGGCATCGTCATATTGGCCGTGCCGTTCTCGTTGATCGGGGCGGTGTGGCTGCTGTGGCTCCTGGGCTACAACATCTCGATTGCGGTCTGGGTGGGTATGATTGCGCTCATGGGGCTCGATGCGGAAACCGGCGTGTTCATGCTGCTGTTTTTGGATCTGGCGTATCATGACGCGGTGGACAAAGGCCGGATGCGCAACGAGCGCGACCTGGAAGAGGCGATTGTCCACGGGGCCGTAAAACGCGTGCGCCCGAAGATGATGACGGTGATGGCGGCGTTCATGGGGTTGCTACCGATTATGTGGTCGCACGGAGCCGGGGCTGATATGATGAAACGGGTTGCCGCTCCCATGGTGGGAGGTCTGCTCACTTCATTTATCCTGGAATTACTGGTCTACCCGGCCATCTACGCCATCTGGAAATGGAAGTACGAAATGCGCCGCGGCAGGGCCGAGTGGGTGCTCAAGCAGCAACCGTAAGAAAGCTATGATCTCAATCAGCTATACCTGTCCGATGCATCCGGAGGTCATCCAAGACCATCCCGGTTCTTGCCCAAAATGCGGCATGGCTTTGGAGCCGCGCACGTTCATCAACGAAACCGATGACACCAACACAGAACTACAGGACATGACAAGGCGGTTCTGGGTGAGTGTCGTGCTGGCGATCCCTTTGCTGGTGTTGGCCCTTGCGGACATGGTGTCCGATCATCCGCTGCAAACTCTGCTGTCTGGCCGGCTCAGCCGCTGGGGCCAGCTGGTGTTGGCCAGCCCGATTATTCTCTGGGGCGGTTGGCCGTTTTTTGAGCGCGGCTGGCGATCCATCGTCCGCCGCAGCCTCAATATGTTTACCCTCATTGCGATCGGCACCGGGGTGGCCTATGGCTATAGTGTGATAGCGACGGTCGCACCAGGACTCTTTCCCGAGGCGTTTCGCGGGCCACACGGTGGAATCCCGATCTATTTTGAAGCTGCCGCGGTCATCGTGACTCTCGTCCTGCTGGGGCAAGTGCTGGAGTTGCGCGCTCGTAGCCGGACGAGCGATGCCATTAAGGCGTTGTTGAATCTGACTCCCAAGATGGCACGGCGCCTGGCGCAAGATGGTTCGGAAGAAGACGTTCCTCTTGAGTCGATCAAGGTTGGCGATCGGCTCCGTGTGCGACCCGGCGAGCGAATTCCTACCGACGGCATGGTGCTGGAAGGCACGAGCGCGGTCGATGAGTCCATGATCACCGGTGAACCGATTCCGGTGGAAAAGATCGTCGGTAGGAACGTCACCGGTGGAACGGTGAACGGGACGGGTGGGCTCCTCATCCAAGCGGAGCGGATCGGCAGCGATACGCTGCTGGCGCAAATCGTCCGCATGGTTTCAGAAGCTCAGCGCAGTAAAGCTCCGATTCAACAACTGGCCGACGTGGTGTCCGGCTATTTTGTACCCGTCGTCGTTCTGATCGCCATCGTCACCTTCGTGGTCTGGGCGCTGATCGGGCCGCAGCCGCGCATGGCCTACGCGCTCGTCAACGCGGTTGCAGTACTCATTATCGCTTGTCCGTGTGCGCTGGGGTTGGCAACTCCCATGTCGATCATGGTCGGGGTGGGCCGAGGCGCCCAGGCCGGCGTACTCGTTAAAAACGCCGAAGCCCTCGAAACGTTTGAGCAAGTCAATACGCTCATCGTGGACAAGACCGGCACTCTCACTGAGGGCACGCCAACGTTGATTGCAGTCATCTCAAGCCAGAATGGGCGTGAAGCGGATCTGTTGCGGCTGGCGGCAAGCCTAGAGCGTGCCAGCGAGCATCCGCTCGCTCAAGCCATTATCGCTGGAGCGAAGGATAAGAGGCTACCGCTTGAGCAAGTCGGGCAGTTTCAATCGAAGACCGGCAAGGGAGTCGTCGGCGTCATCAGGAGCCATCGTGTGGCCTTAGGCAACCAGGCGCTGATGGACGAATTGAAGGTATCCATTGAAGCGCTTCGAGAGCAAGCGGAACAGTTACGCCTGCAAGGCCAGACCGTGATGTTCGTGGCCGTGGACGGCAACGCCGCCGGTCTGCTGGGCGTCGCCGACCCCATTAAAGCCTCTACGCCCGAGGCCATTCAGACGTTGCAACAAGCCGGCATTGAGATCGTCATGGTGACCGGCGACAACTCAACGACCGCACATGCGGTCGCCAAAACACTTCATCTCGATCAGGTGCATGCCGAGGTCCTGCCTGAACATAAAGGCGACATCGTGAAACGGCTTCAGGCGCAAGGCCGCGTGGTGGCCATGGCCGGTGATGGCGTCAATGATGCTCCTGCCTTAGCGCAGGCTCACGTTGGGATTGCGATGGGAACCGGTACCGATGTGGCCATCGAGAGCGCCGGGGCTACGCTGGTGAAGGGTGATCTTCGCGGCATCGTCCGGTTGCGCCGTCTAAGCCAAGCCACGATGCGCAATATCCGGGAGAACCTCTTGTTGGCCTTTCTCTATAATGTACTTGGGGTTCCCATTGCGGCAGGTGTCTTGTATCCGTCCTTCGGCATCCTGCTCAGCCCGATGCTTGCGGGTGCTGCCATGAGCTTCAGTTCGGTTTCCGTCATTGGCAACGCCCTGCGGCTGCGGTCGGTACAACTCTAAGAGGCAGACCGTCGTCACATGAAACAGACGCGAGCTGGTCAACCAGAATCTCTCGTACGACACGCCCTCTGGCTGGAATACGCCACGGTTGGATGGAACGTCATCGAAGCGTTCGTAGCCATTGGCGCAGGGATGCTCGCCGGCAGCGTGGCCCTCATCGGTTTTGGCCTGGATAGCGTGATCGAAGTGAGTGCGGCCACCGTACTCATTTGGCGGCTCCGCTGCGAACTCACCTGTCGTCATGATACCCATGCGCGTGTGGAGCAGCGGGCGCTGCGATTCGTGGGCATCACATTTTTTCTCCTATCCGCCTATGTGGCGTATCATGCGGGAGGGATGTTGTGGCGCAAGGAGGCTCCTGAGGTCAGCATCCCCGGGTTGGTTCTTGCCACGCTTTCAGCTCTCATGATGCCGTTTTTAGGATTGCGCAAGCGGCATGTCGCACGACATCTGGGCAGTAAGGCGCTCGCAGCCGACGCCATGGAAACGCTCGTCTGTGCCTATCTATCGGCAACGCTCCTGCTTGGGTTAGGTCTCAATGCCTGGCTTGGATGGTGGTGGGCCGATCCGATTGCCTCCCTTGGCATGTTGCCATTTATTCTGCATGAAGGCTGGGAGACGATCCAACAAAGTCGAGCTTCCGCTTGAATCTGCCCGGGTGAACCCTTAGACTGTAGCGTCAATGCTTCAGGATCCCGCTCCGCTCCCGCCTCGCACCCCACGGCTCTATACCACGCACAATCAAACGATCGACGCTCAGATTGCCGCCATGGTGAAAGAATTCGGCGATGACCTGGATCGCCGGTTGCTTACCGAAATGATGGTGTCGGTGTATCGCTTTGGAGCCGACCGTTCTTCCACCGGGGATTTGAAGCTCTTGAATGCGGCGATCAAAGAGTTGCGCTATGCGTTCAAAGTATTCCGGCCGTATCGACAAATCCATAAAGTGGCCATGTTCGGTTCCTCGCGTATGCCTCGCAAGCATCCAGCCTATCCGCTGGCTCTGCGATTCGGCAAGCTCATGGCGCAAGCGAACTGGATGGTGATCACCGGGGCGGCAAGTGGCATCATGAAGGCCGGCCATGAAGGAGCAGGGAAAGAGGCGAGCTTCGGGCTGAATATCCGGCTGCCATTCGAGCAAGAAGCCAACCCGGTCATTGCCAAAGATGCGAAGCTGATTACCTGCAAATATTTCTTCACGCGCAAGCTCCTGTTTATCAAGGAATCACACGCCACCGCGTTATTCCCTGGCGGTTTTGGGACGCTGGATGAAGGCTTTGAGTCGCTCACCCTGGTCCAAACTGGAAAATCCGACCCTCGCCCGATCGTGTTTGTCGATACGCCAGGGGCGACATTTTGGAAGCCCATGCTCAATTTTTTCGACCGGCAACTGATCAAGGATGGCATGGTGTCTCCTGCCGAGCGTTCGATCTATCAGCTGGCGACCTCGGCCGAAGAAACCCGAGAGGCCATTCTGAATTTTTACAAAGTCTACCATTCGATACGGTACGTCCGTGAACACCTGGTCATTCGGCTCAACCAGCGTTTGAGCGACGACGCGCTCACTCGGCTCAACCGGACATTCCGTGATCTGCTCAGCGCAGGGGTCATCCAGCAAGGGGTGGCTCTCCCTGCCGAAGCGGATGAACCCAACCTGCTGGATAAGCCCCGTCTCCATCTTCGCTTCAACCGCAAGAATTATGGCCGCCTCATCGAGCTCATCCATACCATCAACAACAGTGATTAGTGACTAGTGGATAGTGGTTAGTGACTTATACGGAGTTTTTTCTTTAAAACCAATTAGGAAGTCCTTACACTATTCACTAACCACTAGTCACTAGCCACTAACTACTCGTGATGCTGCACGCCGACTTCGTCCACCTGCACCTTCACACGAACTACTCCCTGCTAGATGGCGCCTGTCGCATTCATCCCCTCGTGAAACGTGCGGCCGAGTTAAAGTTCCCCGCCATGGCCATGACCGATCATGGCAACCTCTTTGGAGCCGTTGAGTTCTACGAGACCTGCACCAAAGAAGGGATCAAGCCGATCATTGGGTGTGAAGCGTACATCGCGCCCAAAAGCCGATTCGATAAATCCGGCACCGGAATTCGCGACACCAACGCCCACCTTGTGCTGTTGGCCAAAGATGAAGAGGGGTATGCCAACCTCACACGGTTGGTGACGATCGGTTACCTCGAAGGATTTTACTACAAGCCGCGGATTGACAAGGAAATGCTCGCCCAACATAAGCAGGGATTGATTCTGCTCACGAGTTGCCTCAAGGGGGTGCTCAACGTTCACCTCACGCAGGATCAGACCGATCTGGCCCGCAAGGAACTGGATGATTTCATCCAGATTCTCGGGAAGGACAACGTCTACGTGGAGCTGCAGGACCACGGATTGCCGCTTGAGCAGAAGGTTCGCCCCGTACTGCGCCGCTTGGCCCAGGATGCCGGGGTGAAATGCGTGGCGACCAACGACGTGCATTATATTGAACAGGCCCATGCGGACGCGCACGATGCGCTCATGGCCATCCAGACCCAGACGACGATTGACGATACGCATCGGCTCCGCTATGAGCGGCCGGAGTTCTTCCTGAAATCTGCGGAACAGATGAAGCAGCTCTTCAGCGATGATCCGCAGGCCATTTCGACCACCCTCGAGATCGCGGAGAAGTGCAACGTCGAGCTGGAATTCGGTAAACTGCACTTACCGTATTACGAACCACCAACGGGAAAAAGCCAACAGGAGTATCTGAAAGAGCTCTGTTATGAGGGGCTCCGAGGCCGGTATGGGGAATTCACCCAGACCCTGACGGAGCGTCTTGAGCATGAGCTCTCCGTGATTTTGCAGGCCGGGTATGCGAGCTATTTTCTGATTGTGTGGGACTTCGTTCGTTTCGCCAAGGAGCAGGGCATTCCGGTCGGACCGGGACGCGGCTCGGCCGCAGGGAGCCTGGTCAGTTATTGTCTGGGCATTACGGACATCGATCCCCTGAAGTACGATCTCCTGTTTGAGCGGTTCTTAAATCCGCAACGTGTGACGCAGCCGGATATTGACATCGACTTCTGCTACGAACGGCGCAACGAAGTGATCGAGTATGTGATCAAAAAATACGGCAAAACCAACGTCGCGCAGATCATCACCTTCGGAACGATGCAGGCCAAGGCGGTGGTGCGCGATGTGGCACGGGTGATGAAGCTCTCCTACGCCGAGGCGGATCGTTTGGCCAAGCTCATTCCTAACGAACTCGATATCACGCTCTCGCGAGCGTTGGCCGAGGTGCCTGAACTCACCCATCTCTATCGCACCGATGAGCGGGTGAAGCAACTCATGGAAACGGCATTGGTCTTAGAGGGGCTGACCCGCCATGCCTCGACCCACGCGGCCGGCATTACCATCGCCGATCGGCCGTTGACCGACTACGCACCGCTGTTTAAGAGCAACGATGATCAGATTACCACCGGTTTTGACATGACCTCCCTGGAGCATATCGGGCTGCTCAAAATCGATATGCTGGGACTGCGAACGTTGACCGTCATCAATGAGACCGTGAAACTGGCGGAGCGCCAGCGGGGTCTCTTGCTGAATCTGGCGACGCTGCCGCTGGATGACGCGCTGACCTTTCAACTGCTCGCGCGCGCCGAAACAATGGGGGTGTTCCAGCTTGAAAGTTCGGGCATGCGCGATCTGCTCAAGAAGATCAAACCGACGGCGTTTGAAGACATTATTTCCGTGATCGCGCTCTTTCGTCCTGGACCGATCGGCTCCGGGATGTTGGATGAGTTTATGAAGCGCAAGCACGGACAGATCTCGATCAAATATGAACATCCCAAGCTTGAGCCTATTCTGAAAACAACTTACGGCGTGTGCTTAAGCGGCGATACGACGGTTGAAGATACTAGAACGGGGGGTCGATATCGCCTTGACGACATATCCGACGGATCCGATCTGGTCATTCAAGCAGTTGATGAGGAATACCGTTCGGTCACCGCTCCTGTCACGCGAGTCATTGACAATGGACTGAGGCCTGTTCATCGAGTCCGGCTGCGCAACGGATTTGAGATCAAGATGACGTCGGATCATCGTGTGCTGACTGAGCACGGGTGGAAACCTCTTGCAGAGCTCTCGGTTGGAGAGCATATCGCGGTCCCTCGACGGCTCATGACTCAAACAGGCGACTATGACCTCAGGCGGTTGCGCATTCTCGCATACCTGATCGCTGACGGTGACCTCTCCAATAAATCCGGTGTGCATTTTATCTCCGTTGATCCGGAACTCCTTGCGGATTTTGAGGAATGCCTTGCGAGCTTTGAACTCGTCCAAAGCGCTCGTCTGTCTCCGATCCGAGGCGTCACGCGGCTTGTGATCACGAGGCCGCGTCGAACGGACGTCCGTTATCATACACCAAGCGGCCTGCTTGCTTTTCTGCGTGAACACGGACTCAAGGACCCTCGAGGAGGGTGTCGATCGTGGGAAAAGTTCGTTCCGCCGTTCGTGTTTTCCCTAAGTCCGGCGTGCCTTGCAACGTTTCTCGCGTCCCTCTGGGACTGTGACGGCTTCGTCGGGCGAACGCACTGCCATTACGTCACTACGTCTCAACGGCTGGCTTATGATGTGCAGATGCTGCTCCTAAAACTCGGAATCCCCAGCACACTGTATCGGTCATACTATGAGACCAAGCGGCACGGCTCTCGCACAAAATATCAAGTGACGGTCTTTGACGGGAAACGCTTTTGTGAAGCCCTTCAACCATTCATGAAATCACGAAAGCGGTTCGTGGTATGTACCTCAACAAGCGAAACAACAATCTCTCGACAAGTGTTTTTCCGGGAGCTATTTTTGCTCGTTGGGAATGCATCGAAACGAAGCCTTCAGTCTCGTTTTGGCATTGATCGTCAGCAGTTCAAACCGAAGCGGCTACAGTGCCCACGAATCGCGGGTCATGTGGTCCAATCCGCAGCCGAATCACTCGAGCTTCCAACGTGTCTTCGATTACTCCGCTTGCGATGGGAACCGATTGCGGAAATTACAGAGACGGGGGTCGAGCATGTCTATGATCTTGAGGTCGCAGACGTCCACAATTTCGTGGCCAACGGGATCATTGTGCACAACTGTGTCTACCAGGAGCAGGTCATGCGCATTGCCGGCGACTTGGCCGGCTTCTCGATGGCCCAAGCCGACCTGCTCCGCCGGGCGATGGGCAAAAAGATTCCGGAGGTGATGGAAGCCCAGCGGAAAGCCTTTCTGGATGGCTGCAAGAAAAATGGCGTCGGAGAGCGGGTGGCTACCCGCACGTTTGATCTCATCGAGCACTTCGCAGGGTACGGCTTCAACAAATGCGTTTTGGGTTCAACAGAACTGATGGACGCCGAAACAGGAGCGGTTGTGACCGTTGAAGCGTTGTGCGGGGCGAAGCGCCCATTCGCGGTGTGGTCAGTCGATGATCGTCTCCGCCTTGTCAAACGGCCGGTCCTTGACGTGGTGGCCAATGGCGTCAAACCGGTGTTCCGCGTCACGACTCGATTCGGTCGCACGATTACGGTAACCGATAATCATCCGTTCTTAACCTATGACGGGTGGAAGGAATTGCGGGAGTTACGCATCGGAGATTTTATCGCCACTCCCCGCATGCTTCCTTCCCATCACGCTCACGAACGCATGGAGCCCTATCGTCTCATCGTGCTTGCAGCCGTGCTCTCAGAAGGAAATACCTCTCATCCGAGCGGTGTCTATGCCTATAACAATAAGCAGGTATTTATTCGCGACTTCATCAAGGCGGTCAGTCAGTTTGAACGCACGGTGCCAACGCTGAAACAGCGAAGGGGTCGTTATGAGGTCTATGCCGGAACAGGCCAGATCGCCACGGAGAAATTCATTCCGGATAAGGTCTTTCATCTGCCTGAAGACCAACTAGCACTCTTCCTTGGTCGACTGTGGAGCGGCGACGGACATCTCTGGTCTGCACGCACCGATTCAC
>CAYNXT010000060.1:0-10187 GCA_964401235.1 uncultured Planctomycetales bacterium | reverse complement strand
CTTGACTCATGCTCGTAACTGAGTTAGACAGAAGTGAAGAGTTATTGGAGGGGTGATGGTGTCGGAGAGTTGCCGAAAGCCGAGAGGACTAAGAGCGCACTATTTACGGCTAGGAAAGAACGGGCGGCGATGACGTAGTTGAGCATCCAGACCACCTGGTAGCCGATGGCCACCCGACGAGCCGTTTCCTTCAGGCACCATAAGCCAATTCCAAGGATAGGCCCCAAGACACCGAGGACGAACAAGACGTAGATACAGCCGATCAATCCGTATAGGCCAGACAGCGCCACCCGTTGATGCGGCGAGAGAAAGAGGCCGGTCCACTCCTTCAGCACTGGGATTATGCCGAGGCTGCACCAAATATAGAAGGGAGCCGCGACGAGATAGATGATGGAAATGACCTTAACACTCAACGGCCTCGGCGAGCGGCCTTTGGACATCGGTCGTTCGACTTCAGTCCTTCGTGGAGCGTAAGGCTTCTTCGATTCGCTCAGCGGGGATCATTTTCATGAACGACTGATAGGGAACATCGCGTTCGTTGGCGATCGTCTTCAACGAGTTCAACAACGCCTCGGGCAGACGGATCGAGATTGTCTTGACTGAGGGCTTGAGGTTCGGAAACGACACGGCCTGGAAGTCCTTCGACTCAAAGTAATCCGCCAGGTCGATCTTCGCCCAGAAGTCTCGTTCCGCATCCTCCGTCTTGAATTTTGGCAGCTTAAGCGGTTTCGTCATAGTTGACGTGTCTGTAGCGCCTTCCAGAGTTCGTCGGGAGCGTACACCGGAAGGTGCGCTCCTTTGAAGCCGGCTGGATCACGGGTCACAATGCCCTGAGCGCCCACATGAAGGGCAGCTTCATGCAGGACCGCGTCCTCAAAATCTGCCAGTCGCGATCCCAAGGCTGCTTCAAGAATAGCCCGATTGACTGGAGCGACTTCAAAGAGCCTTACCAGATTGCGGATTTTCTGTCGAGCCTGTTCAGCGCCAAGCGCTTTCTGCGTGAGGTAGTGAACGGTCGTGACCGTGGTGGCGCAAATGTACCCCGGCATGATGCCACGTTCAACGTGGGCAAACAGGTGAGCCCCGATGGTAGCAAAGGGTTCTCGATCGAGCAGCACGTCGAGCACGATGTTCGTATCAAACAACATGCTTACTGGGACTTTTGCTCGAGATAGCGCCGATAATCTTGCCTATCCACCCGTGCTTTACGCAGGCTGCCCTTCAGTGAGCGAACCAGTGGGGGCCAGGGTAGGGGCTTGCTCCGTCTGGAAGGACGCTCAAGGACCGTGAAGTAATCGGCCACAATTCGGGACACAGACTTGCCGGTCTTCTTGGCCAATGACTTGGCACGTTGGACGAGCTCTGCCTCGAGTCGGAGCGTCAGTTTCGTGTACATGAGAACCTCCTTGTCATTAGACGTACATATTCATACAAACTATACGTCATCTGATGGGCGTCGTCAAGCAGCTTTTGATCTATACCCACGACTGCCGATCGAGAACAATTCGGGAACAGCCACTCATTTGAGAAATCGGTGGCTGTCCCCGATTTCGGTTGTAGGAGGGTGTTAGCGGCGGCTGCGGACTTTTGAGAGCAGGCGCAGCATCTCGATGTAGAGCCACACCAGCGTCACCATCAAGCCGAAGGCGCCATACCACTCCATGTGCTTCGGCAACCCTCGCTCAGTCCCCTGCTCGATGAAGTCGAAGTCCAATACCAGATTCAGCGACGCAACAATCACGATGACCAAGCTGATGCCGATACTGAGCGGGCTGCTCTCGTACAGAAAGGGCATGCGCACGCCGAAGAAGCCGAGGATCCAGCTGGCCAGATAGACCAGGACGATTCCTCCCGTGGCCGCGACGATTCCTAAGCGGAATTTTTGGGTGACGCGAATCACGCGAGAAGAGTAGGCTAGCAATAACGCGGCGAGCACGCCGAAGGTCAGCGAGGCGGCCTGCATGGCAATGCCGGGATAACTCATCTCCAGCACCGCAGAAATCCCTCCGATCGCCAACCCTTCCAGGGCGGCATACAGCGGGGCAGTCACCGGCGCCCACGTCTGCTTGAAGACCGTCACCATAGCGGTGATGAATCCGCCGATGATGCCAAGCATCATCCATCCCTGAATGGGGGCCTTGGCAAACGCCAAGCCCCAGACCCAGGAGCTCGTGATGAGGAGCGCGCATAGGAGCAGCCCGGTTTTGTTCACCGTGCCTTGCACGCTCATGGCGCTGCCGGCGACGGTCCCGCGCGCGCCAAGAAAGGTGTCACCCGATAAGACAGGATTAGTTGTACGCATGATGCCTCCTTGTTGTCCCCCGCATCTTCGCCTCAACTATAGCACGGATTGTGCTACAATTCGCGCATAAGGTGGTAGTGCCCTGGTTTGGCTCTCCTCGCCAAGCATTCGTTACCGGAGGAGTGTGTTTACTCACTGAGTCCCTGGTTCAGGGCGATGACCGCTGCCGCGTATGAGAGTCTTCGTTGCACCGATTTGCCTTCTCGCTAGCCAGCCATCAGAGTGGACGAGGGACGGTACTGATTCAGACCTGATTCAGCGATTACCTCTGCTGCTACGGCTGATTGGGTTGATGATCCTGGTGTTTGGCGCCTGGAGCGCGGTAGTGCCTCGTCACTCCATTGTGCTGTATCAGTGGATCATGGCGCGCTGCAATTGGCGAGTGGTTCCGATTGATGAGCCGCGCGAGATCCTCACGACCCGCTTCCTCGGGGCTACGCTTATTCTCTTGAGTCTCAGCTTATTCTGGCTGCTGCGGGCGTAACAGCTCACAGCCCCTCCACCTATTGCTGCGAAGCAGAACGACACTTTTTTCGACCGCCAGCGTCTCATCTGTAGTGAACAACTACAGGAGGGGAAGATGCAGAGGCTTGCTGGGATGCGAGGGGTGTTGTTAGGGATCGTGGGGCTTGGTTTGGTTGGTTGTGAGAGTATGGGGACTGCCGGACAGTCCAAAACGGTGCAAGGCGGCTTGCTGGGCGGTGCGCTGGGGGCGGCCTCCGGAGCTATTATCGGCCATCAAACCGGGCGTGCCGGTGAGGGCACGGCGATTGGCGCAGGGCTTGGCGCGCTCGCTGGTGCGATGGTGGGCAACGCGATGGCGGAGCAGCAGCGCGCCGGGCACGGTGGCAGCGTGGTCGTGGCAGAAGCCCCCGCGAAGTTCTGCCCGGTCGGTGGCGAGACTTTCAGCGAGGAGATTGTCTACTGCCCGAACCACGGCGTCGAACTTCGGCATCGGGGCCAGTAAGGGCGCGGTGGTGAAGGTTGTCAGTGTTCGCCCAACATGCGAGAATGCCACAGACACATGGCATCCTCGTGATGGTCCCACCTGTTTACTCGCCGGAGGCGGCCTTGCGGCACGTACAATCATTTTCACGGAGGGCCGCAAGGCGGCTTGCTGTCGGCAGTGTGGTGCGGGATTAGCAAGCCTAAACAGGTGGTGGGATGGAAGACCAACTCGTCGATGATCGGGCGTGCGTCCGCAAAGTGCAAGCGGGTGACCGGGACGCCTATGCCGAGCTGGTTCGCAAGTATCAGACCCGGGTACGAGGGTATTGCGTGAACACGCTGCGAGACGCCACACTCGCTGAGGACGCCGCCCAGGAGATCTTTCTGAAAGCCTATCAAGGGCTCAGGCGGTTCCGCGGCGAGTCGGCGTTTTCCTCCTGGCTCTATCGTATTACTGTCAATCATTGCCGCGATCATCTCAGGAAGCTCGCCCGTCACCGCGCCGAATCCTGGGAAGAGCTGCTTGAGCGGGAAGGCGATCGAATTGAAACACTGCTCGCCACTCCTGATGAGCCAGCACCTCCTTCCGAATCAGCCGAATCAGTTCAACAACTCCTCGCCACACTCTCCGAAGACCACCGAGCGATCTTGCTCTTGCGAGAGGCGCAAGGGCTCAGCTATGACGAACTTGCCCAGACGCTGGGCTGCTCATTGGATGCGGTGAAAGGACGGCTCAAACGAGCTCGCCAGGAGTTGGCGAGCCGGCTGCGACACTTTTCAGGGCCAGGACACGTCTCAACGGATAGAGGTGCATGATGGATCATCGAATGATTCAAGAGCGGTTGTGGATGGTGGACGATCCCGAGCTGGCCGAAATCGAGCGGCAAGCGATCCTGGCGCATTTGGATGCGTGCGGGACGTGCTTTGACGAGGTGCGCCATCAGCGGATGGCTCGCAACCTGCTGGCCCGCGCAGAAGAGCCGCAGGCCTCGGAGGCGTTCGTCGCGTCGGTCATGGACCGGCTCCCTCGCGCCTCGTTCGTGCGTCTGAGTCCGGCCCGTCCTCGCTGGGACGTGCCGTGGTGGCTCGTGCAGCGACTCGGTGTTGGGCTGGCAGGATTCGTGCTGGCCCTCGGGCTCGTCGCGCAGCATCCTCCCATGAGGGTCACCACGGAAACCTTACTGATGGCCGGGTCCCCTGAAGAAGCCCGATGGGAATTTTCTCGGCAGATGCCTGATCCGGAGTTGTTACTTGACGCGACGAAGGAGATCCGATGAATCGGCGGGGATTATGGGTGACCATTGCGATCGTCGCGGCGTTTCTCGCCGGCACTGGCTTTGGGAAGTGGGCGACCCAAGAGCGTTGGGGGCGCCGCTGGGATAGCGATGGCAAGGGACGTCAGGAGCGCATGCGCAAGACCTTTAGCGCGAAGCTGGATCTGACCGGTGAGCAGCGAGCCCAGGTGGCCGCGATTTTGGAGGAAGGCCATTTGAAGATGCGCTCACTCCACGAGCAGGTGCAACCGCAATTTGAAGCGCTCCGCAATGAGACGCACGATCAGCTTCGCGCGCTCTTAACCCCAGCACAAACAGAGAAATTCTCAATCTTGGAAGCGGAGATGGCAAAGGAGCGTGAGCGGCGGTGGGGGAACGTGAAAAACCCCTAACGAAAAGACCATCACGGTTGTGGGTTCGGGGCTCAGGGCTGAGGAAAGTCATGCCGAGCCCACAGCCCAGAACCCCCAACCAGAGCGCCCAGCGGTTTTTTGATAGGCGCTCTAACAGGAGGAGATCAAATGATCGGGCGGCAGGTATCGGGCATAGCAGTGATCGCATCAGTCATCGGGTTGTTAGTGCCGCTGACGGGGATGGCGCCTGAAGCGCAGGCAGGATGGAGCTCATGCGACTGGCGACCGTCCCATCGGCACGCCCGCGGCTTTCGGAGGCATCGAAGTCCCATGGTCTTCCACATCGGAGCCTCTCCGCATCGCCACGTTTTCTATCATGTGGTGACGGAACCGTTGGTCCCTGTGATTGCCTTAGAGGATTGGGAGGAGCACCAAATCGTCGTCGTGGATGGAGTCACGTTCCACTACTATGACGGCAAGTACTATCGGGGCGCACCGGTGACCCAGATTCCGCCGGCACCAAGTGCCGCGCCGGCCGCGTCGACGACGCTCGTGATCAACGTCCCGAATGCCAATGGCAGCTACACCCCCGTGAGATTACACGTGGGCCAGGACGGAACCTATATCGGTCCGAACGGGGAGGTGTATCCGACCCAGCCGGACATCAAACAGTTGGCGGCCATGTACGCGAAGTAAGTAGAAACTGTTTCACAGAGAGGCCTCTCACCACAGAGACACAGAAGGGCCACAGAAACACAGAGCAAGCCCCTCGAGAAACCCTTCTGTGGTTCTGTGGAGTCCTGTGGTTCTGTGGTGTGAAGGCATTGATGAAACCAGTTCTCAGAAGGATCTTGTGGAGTATACTGAGACACCAATGGAACCCCGGATGGTTGATCTGGTCGTGCTGGGCTCAGGCCCAGGCGGCTATGCTGCGGCGTTTGACGCGGCGGATCGCGGCCGACGCGTCGTGCTGGTGGAGCAGGACCCGCACCTCGGAGGCGTCTGTCTTCATCGCGGCTGCATCCCTTCCAAGGCGCTGTTGCACGCCACTTCCCTGATGCGAGAAGCCAAACACTCAGGATCCGTGCGCGGCATCAGCGTGGGCGCTCCACGGGTGGATCTTGAGAAACTTCGGGCGTGGAAGCAGTCGATTCTTGGCAGGCTCGAGCAGGGCGTGCGAGGGCTCGCACAGCGCCGGGGCGTTGAGGTGCTTCAGGGTCGAGGCCACTTTGAAGATTCGCATACGCTGCGGGTGGAAACCGCGCAAGGACCACAGCGCTTGCAGTATCAACACGCAATTATCGCTGTCGGCTCGAAACCCGCGCTTCCCAAACCGTTTGAAATCGGCCATCCGCGTGTGATGACATCAACCGAGGCGCTGGAGCTGCCTGACATTCCTCAACGCTTGCTGGTGGTCGGAGGCGGATATATTGGGCTGGAGTTAGCCACGGTCTATGCGGCATTGGGCAGTCAAATCGTGCTCGTAGAAGCGACGGATCGGCTCTTACGCGGCGTCGATGATGATTTGGTACGGCCGGTGGTTCGAGCTCTGGGATCGATGATACAGGAGATCCGGCTGAGCACGACGGTGGTTGAGATTGCCGCACAGGGTGCACAGGTTCAGGTCACGTGCGAAGGTTCAGGCCCCCGGCAGCAGGAGCGCTATGACCGCGTCTTGGTGGCGGTTGGACGGGCGCCCAACTGTGATGAGCTAGGACTCGAGCACACGAAGGTTCAGCGCACCCCTGAGGGGTTCATCAAGGTTGACACACAACAGCAGACCGATGATCCAACCATCTGGGCGATCGGCGACGTCGTCGGCGGAGCGCTGCTGGCTCACAAAGCCTCCCATGAGGCCAGAGTGGCGCTGGAAGCCATCACCGGCGAGCCGAGTGGCTCTGAGCGCACCGTGATACCGGCCGTCGTCTTTACCGATCCGGAGCTGGCCTGGTGCGGACTCACAGAGATCGAAGCAAAAGCTCAGGATATCCCGGTGGCCGTGGCGCGATTTCCCTGGTCGGCGTCCGGACGAGCCTTAACACTGGATCGGACCGACGGCATGACCAAGCTGCTCATCGATCCGAGCACTGAACGCCTTCTTGGTGTGGGCATTGTCGGGGTGGAGGCTGGTGAGCTGATCAGCGAAGGCGCACTGGCCGTCCAGACCGGAGCGAGCGCCAAAGACCTGGCCCGTGTCGTCCATCCGCACCCAACCCTTTCAGAGACGCTCATGGAAGCCGCACAGATGTTTTATGGCACAGCACGCCACGCCGTCGCACCACGACGCCAAGCCGTGAAATAAACGACGCGGCGTGTTAAAATACGAGGCAGGTTCAGCGTCGATGGAAAAAACCTTAGCAGCGATTGCGCAGCATCTGAACGGCCGGCTCATCGGTGACGGGGCTATCCTCATTCAGAAGGTCAACAGCATCGATGCCGTCAAAGCCGGCGAGTTGACCTTTGCCGAGGATGCCCGGCATTTGGCCAAAGCCATGCAATCGGCAGCAGCGGCGGTGATCGTCTCCGCGACGATTACCGAGCTCCCCAATTACTCCGGCATCAGCGTGAGCAACCCTCGGCTTGCCTTCGCCCAAGCTCTGGAACTCTTCCACCCCGCGCCCCCTCCTCAGGAGCGCCGACACCCTACCGCCGTCATTGGCCAGGACGTGCAGTGTGGCGCTCACGTCGATGTCCGTGCCCATGTCGTGATTGGAGATCGCGTGCGCATCGGCCGAGGCACCATTCTGGAGCCTGGCACGATCATCGGTGATGATGTGGTGATCGGAGAGGACTCCCTGATCGGGCCTAACGCGGTGCTGTATCGGCGGACCCAGATCGGCCATCGGGTGCGGATTCATGGCGGCTCGGTGATCGGAGGCGATGGTTTTGGGTATGTCTTTGACCGGGGGCGGCACGTCAAAATACCGCAGGTAGGGTATGTCATCATTGAGGATGATGTGGAGATCGGATGCAACGCCTGCGTGGACAAGGGGACGATCGAAGCCACCATTGTTCGTCAAGGCACGAAGATCGACAACTTTGTGCAAATCGCGCACAACAATCAAATCGGTCGCCACGTGATCCTCGCCGGGCAAGTGGGACTGGCTGGCAGCGTGACGATTGGCGACTACTCCGTACTGGGCGGCAAAGCCGGGGTCATCGACCACATAGTCGTCGGCAAGCAGGTTCGCGCCGGCGCCTCCAGCATCATCACGAAATCGTTTCCTGACGGCTCGAATCTCTGGGGCTATCCTGCGCGCCACCATGCTGATGCCTTGCGACAGATGGCCGCGCTCGCCAGGCTGCCTGGCCTGCTCAAGCAAGTGAAAAAGTTTCTCGCCCGCAAAGATGAGTCGATGTGATTGGGGCCAGTGCACCGAGCTGATGCAGCGCTACCATGATGAAGAGTGGGGCGCGCCGCTCTACAACGATCGCAAGCTCTTCGAGTTCTTAATTCTGGAGGGCATGCAGGCGGGCCTGAGTTGGCGCACCGTGCTGCACAAACGCGAAGCGTTCCGGAAGGCGTTTGACCGGTTTGATCCGGAAAAAGTCGCGCGCTATGGCGCGCGCAAGGTCGCTGAGCTGCTGCGTGATCCCGGGATCATCCGGAACCGCCAAAAAGTCGCTGCCGCCGTGACCAACGCGCAAGCGTTCCTCAGCGTGCAAGAAGAGTTTGGCAGTTTCCATCGGTTCATGTGGGAGTTTGTAGACGGCCAGCCTATCGTCAATCGGTGGCGCGCGATGAAACAGCTGCCGGCGATCAGTCCGGAGTCGGATCGGATGAGCCAGGTGTTGCGCGAGCGGGGGTTTCGGTTCGTCGGCTCGACGATCTGCTACGCGCATATGCAGGCGACCGGCCTGGTAAACGATCACCTGGTCACCTGTTTTCGCCACCGCGCAGTCGCACGATTGGTTCGATGAAAGTGCCTCTGGCTGATTCGCGAGCGGCCTATGCGGGTGGTAAGTAGTTTCATGTTGCTCTGTCGAACGGCAATCTGGCAGCGGGTCCTGCGACCGAGCCCGGGTACCCAGCGAAGCTGGGGTGGGCGACGGAAGTGTCGGAAGCCGCAGGCTGACGACCCCCCTGCGGGACCCCGCCGGCCGGCCTGCCGCTGCATGGCCCAGGTGCAGTCGTGGTCGCCGAAGCGTCCTTGGCCGCGGTCGAACGGCCGGTCGGCAGGGGCCTCCCCTCCGGTGCCACCCGCGGCTATTCAACACGGGCTCTTAGCGCTCATGCTACTCACAATGCAGGGGAGCTGGGTGGCGGCGAAGATTCCGCCTCCTCCACTCGGCGGTGAGCCGACGCGCGGCTTGCAAGTGAGTGCACAGCCGGCTCAGACAACCTGGGTGCTTGGCAAGCCGATCACGCTTGAGGCCACACTGACTAACGTGGGCGAGACGCCAGTTCTGGTCGATCTCTTCGGGGATTTGCACGAGCTCTATGAAGGCAAGCGGCGCGACTCCTATGTCACCAGCTGCTGGGCGCTTGTTTGGGAACCTATGGCAGCACCGGCCGTGGCCCGGCGCCCGCGTTATACCTTGGAGCCGGCTCAATTTCAGCGACTGGCTCCCGGTGAGTCATCGACGAAGACGCTTTCGCTGACTCTAGCCGGCGTCTCGCCAGGCACCTATGAAGTGAGGGTCGCGTATGTACCGCGCATGAGCAGCCCCTCTTTCAGCCTGCCGGATCACTGGGAAACACAGCACGGGTTCCACGATCCTATGTGGCGCGGCATGGCATTCTCCAACCCCGTTCAAATCATCATCGTTGAATAGAACGAGTGTTATACGGCCTAACCGAACCTGCTCGCTCAGATGCGGCTCCTGTCGCCCTTGGTCGCAGCCCGGCCACCGAACTCGCCCCGCCGAGTTGCTTCGCTGCGCGAAGCGGCGGGGCTCAGACAGCGGTGGCCGTGGGTTTACTACAAGGCTGCGGCCTTCGGGCTGAGCCGCATAATTCGCTCGCACGTTGGTTAGGCCGTAACCCACCCCTGCTACGCTGATGCGCGCCGAAGCCAAACAGCTTCCAGAGCGCTTCCTCCAACGGCTGCAACAGCTTGTTCCCTCCTCGCAACGGGATGCCATCACCAACAGTTTCACTCAGCCTAAACCCACGACCTTCCGCATCAATCCGCTCAAGGCCTCCTTCGAAACGGCGTGGAGCACACTCACCGAGCAAGGTTTTCAGTTAGAACGCGTGCCATGGTATCGCGAGGCAATCATCTTGCGTCAAGGACGGCTGCGCGAGCTGCAAGAGACTGAGCTGTATCGCACCGGTGCGATCTATGTGCAAAGCCTCTCCAGTATGCT
>CAYNXT010000059.1:0-10746 GCA_964401235.1 uncultured Planctomycetales bacterium | reverse complement strand
AAACGGTTACGAGTTTCAACGGAGGCAAGTACTATGTCTGGAGAATCGGCGGCCATGTGAAGATTCGTGTGACCAACATCAGCACCGCTGCTGGCAACAATGCAGTAGTCAGCGGGATCTTCTTTGACACGCTTGGCTATGTTCCGCCAGCCAATATCTCGCCAACGATTAGCAACATCATTCCTGCCCAAGGACAGTTGGTGAGCGGCACGGTGGTCTTTGAGGCGAAGGTCTACGATGCCGGTGGAATTTCCTTTGTAGACTTCAAAATTGATGGCGGCGCTCTTAACCTGAGCGGTCAGCGAGGCACCCAATATGCTGACGGGAGCTATCGGTTCTACACCTCTGGAAGATCGACCACGTCCTACCCCCTGTCGAATGGATTGACGCATACGTGTGAGGTGAAAGCGACCGATAACACTGGGCTTGTACGTACGGTGACCGTATCCTTTAACACGTCCGATATCACTCCACCGGTTGTGACGAGCATCGTGCCGGCCTCGAATCAAGTGGTCGTCGGCACCGGCGCCGTCTTTTCCGCGAAGGTCTCTGACCTCAGCAATATTGCAAGCGTCTCATTTGTGATCGATGGGGGCGCGCTCACGCTCAACGCGACGAGGGGAAGCCAGAATACGGATGGCAGCTACAATTACTCGGCGTCGCTCGATACCACGACCCTTCCCAGCGGCCGGCACACGCTGGATGTTCACGCGGTCGATGCAGCCAATCTCCTCCGGGTGCAGTCGTTGCCGCACTTCTACACGTCGAATGACGTGCCTGCGCTTCAATCCGGCTATTGCACGGCAAGCCCGACTGAGATCGTCTGCGCCGCCGATCCCCAAGGCGCCCTCGGGCAAGGCACCGCAGGCTACAGGGGATGGCGGGCCTATGCGCTGATCAATCCCTTCGCCGGACCCACGGTCCAACGGGCGCTCACGTGGAACAGCGGGATCCGAACCTGGACCGATCCTGGAGGCAGCGTCAGCAAGATGGCGATCCCATCGCTCAGCACCGCCTATCTGACGTCAGCCCAGACCGCCCCGCTGCTCCTGCACTGGACTCCGCCCCGTGCGACGCTCTCAGGAACCATTACCGGCGACTATAGCTTCGCGGATAATAACGCGACGTGCGGACAAACGGTCACCATCAACATGGTCAGTTTCGGTTCGCCCACCACGACGCTCCGGGCGATCCCGGTCGCGAATGGAGCGACGTCGGTCACGAGCCGCTACTCGTATGCGTTGGGAGCGAGCAAGTCATTGCTCTTTTCGTTGATGCCGACGTCCGCCTCCGCCGGGACATGCGATGAGGTGCGCGTGAGCCGCATCAATGTTCGCTTTACCGCGCCGAATCAGGCGCCGATCGTGACCAAGCTCGAGCCAGGACCTGCAGATGTCCTGGGGGTTAATGAGGCTGGCTTTGGATTCGGCAAGCGGGTTGATTTTGATCTCTTGCTTCATGATGAGCAGCCAAGCACGGTGACCTACACCTGCAAGATCAACGGCGCAGCGCTGCCGGCTGCGCAATGCACGCCGATTGTTTCCACGCTCGCGATGCGTCGCTTCCGTCTCTTCGTGCCGGCGAGCGCGAACCAACACACCATTACCATTACCGCGAACGACTCCGCTGGCCTCCCGGCGCCGGCGGCTGCCCAATGGATGATTCGCGTCACCCCGCTATGTGGCAATGGCATCGTCGATGCCGGCGAGCAGTGCGATCCAGGAAGCAGCCAAAGCTGCAGTGGCACGTGCCAGTGGAGCTCGCAGGTTGACCGCAGCCTGGACTGCACGCGGTACGATAACCTGGCTGCTGATTCTTCAACAAACGCCTTGTTGGCGCCGATTCCCACAAGCGGAGGGGTGCGCACGGTCTATGACTCCTTCTCCTGGACCGGGAATACCACAGCCATCCCCACTCACTATGCGATGCGATGCCAAGCTACCTTCACGACTCCATATCCGGGTGGCCATTACCTCTTTACCAATGGTGCTGGGGGTAACCTGCGCATTGCAATCGACGAGGACGTAAGCGCTAGTCCTTGGACCCAGATCCGCAGCAACACACCCACTAAAGCGGAGATCCTGCCTAAGAAGCCGCTCTCTCCAGGCACGCACACGCTAAACCTCGTCTACAATTTCTACCAAGACGCCAGTACCGGAGTCCGACCGCAGTGGTTTAGAGTCGCGTGGACACCAGTCCCGCAGCGGCAGTGGATCGGGGTGAAGATCAGGCCAACAACCGATGGGCAACCACCCTCCGTCAGCTATACCGGCGCCAGCGATCTTCAAACTCCAGGCAGCTCAACCGGGTCGCTGACATCGGACTGGCTCTTCGATCAACCCGAATTCACCGCGTTCTATGCCGGGACCTTTGATGTCCAGGTCAAGCGATACGAGTTCTATGGAGGGCTTGACGGCAGGCTGGTGCTTTATCAGTACTATCAGAGGGCCGATGGGACGTGGGATAAGGATCGTGTCTTCGGCAAGAAGAACGCGATTCCCACCGCAGACGAGTTAGTCTGGGAAGTGAGCATAGCCAATCCACGCACGCTGCTGGCGGAGTTTACCCACGGCGGAGTAGGACGCCCCCTGATTAATCTGGGCTGGCGTCTAGCACCGATTTCATCGTCCTGCGGCAACGGTCGCCTGGACGCTGGAGAGGAATGCGACCATGGCGGCACGCCGACAACGCGATGCAACCAATTCTGCGAAGTTCCTTCCGCTCCGCCGGCCCCTGTCTGCAACAACGGGGTTGTCGAACCGCCCGAGGAGTGCGAGCCCCCCAACACCGCGACCTGCGATAACCGCTGCTACACAAAACGTCCTCCGGGATCCGCCTGCAATAACAATGGCACCTGCGATGTCGACGAAACGGTCAAAGGCTGTGCAGCTGATTGTGGTCCGAATGCGTCCAAGGCTAAAGAGGTGAACAACAATCCCCGCTACGGTGATCTCATTACCGCATCACCGCCACGCCTGGTAGGATGCAGTGGAGGCGCGTGTTCCTTTCTGTCTGAAGGACCTGCGCCAAGCTGTGCCGGCGGCATCGTAACAAGCAAGATGGAACTCTCCTCGAACCTCGACGAACCGGTTGCTCGAGTCCAGGCCATCAGTATTGACGGGCAGGGGGCCAATAGGGCAATGGGAGATCAAGCGTGGTGCAATAACATCGGGGCTGGGGTGCACGAGGTGACGACCACAGAACCCGGCGGAGGTTTTGCGGCACAGTATTCGGTCTGCGTGGGCTGCCGGGATCATTCCCCGAAGAGCTATCAGCCTGGCAGTCGGGCCAGGGTGTATGTGCCGAGTGGCAGCTTTGCGTCGGTGCGCTTTGCCTATGGCCGGCCCGGCACCAACTATCTGCGCCTGGTCGGTGGGTTCGACGCAGGTACAGATGGGGGCAGTGGGGCGAGTCAGTCAGGTTCTCTCACGGTCCTGCCGATCCGTCCAGGGCGCCGGATGCTGATGGCGCAGTATCCTATTGTCGTGACCGATACTGCTCCAGGAATGCCTGAGGGGGGCGCACAGTCCGATGGTGGGGCGGAGGGGACGGCGACCATACGGATGCTTGCCAGATGGAAACGGAAGCCACAGTTCGCTCTTGAATATTATCCGGGAAGCGGCTCGTATCCTCTGCGGATTCTAAAAGCGGTGATTGGCGCCGATTATCCAGTTGCCAATGCTGACCTATTTGCGTGGGTGTGTCACCTTCCATCGTGTTTTTCCGGCGGACCGTGGTGCACCACGCTAAAGTATTGTGGGGCCTTTCGAGGCCATAGCGAAATTTCAGTGGATGACGCCATACGGGAGATCGCGAAGTCACATGGTATTCCAGAGACAACCCCAGACAAGGCCGATATCATCTTCAGGCGAACCCCGATGGCAGCGGGCACGGTTGGAGGGCAATCAGTTGTCGCGGTGAGTCCTCCAAGACGTTTGGAAGATCTCACCCAGAGCGCCGAAGCGGAACCTTCTCTGTACACCTTTTCGGATGTCGTGGTGGAAGATGGAGAGAGGTCCTTTGTTCGACAGGTGATTGCCGAGCAGCCGGCATTCCATCCAGTTCAGGGCGCTACGGTGTTATTCTACAACCTTGCGAACGAAAACTATAACCCTCCAGACATGATCCAAGTCTTGGGATTGGAGTATCGCTGCGATGTTGCGACATCAGAGACCGCCAAAGCGACTTGCCCGCCAATCGGAAGTATGCTCACAGACATCAGCACCTTCGATGATGCGCTGATTCCGTTCAGTATCGGCGAAGGCGGAGTAGCCGCGCTTATGGGGCAGTGGCGTTTAGGGATTGGAAGAACTCACGATGAGACGTTCGAGTACCTAGATAAAACGGTTAGTCGACACTGGGTTGGTCTTCGCTTGTACACCAATGAGAAAGCAGCTGTTCAGGCTGAAAATCCTTGGTGGCTTCAGTAGATCGCCTGGGTAGCAGATAGCCTCGGCGATTGATCCCACCCCCTACTGGTCGCCAATGGCGGACCGATTCGAATCGGCCGTCTGCCATAGGCAGACCCAGCAGCAGGGGGTGGGATTGACCCTTGTCGGACAAGGGGATATACTACTTCTTCAATGTCGGAGCCAGCCTTTCACGCTATCCCAGAAATCCTTGAGGAACTGCGAGCCGGACGCCTCGTCATCGTGGTGGATGATGGAGACCGCGAGAACGAGGGCGATTTGGTCATTCCCGCCTCCTTTTCCACCCCCGAGCATATCAGTTTCATGGCCAAGCAGGGCCGAGGCATTGTCTGCGTGCCCATGGAGGGTAAGCGCCTCGATGCGCTTGGCGTACATCCCATGGTTCATCCTTCCGAGGACCCGATGAAAACCGCCTGGACGATTTCGGTGGATGCTAAGCGAGGGGTGACAACAGGCATCTCGGCGCACGACCGGGCGCGGACGATTCAGGTGCTGGTCAATGAGTCCTCAACTCCGGCTGATTTGACGCGCCCCGGTCATGTGTTTCCGCTTCGCGCGAAGGAAGGTGGGGTGCTGCGCCGCGCCGGTCATACCGAGGCGGCCGTCGATTTGGCTCGACTGGCCGGTCTGGCTCCGGCCGGCGTGATCTGCGAGATCATGAACGATGATGGCACGATGGCTCGCACGCCTGAGCTCTTTGCTTTTGCCAAGCAGCACGGATTGAAAATCTGCACCATCGCCAGTCTGATCGAGTATCGGCGTCGATTTGAGAAGCTGGTCAAGCGCGCGGTGACCACCAAACTGCCCACGGAAGTCGGCGAATTTACCCTCGTCTTGTACGAGACGAGCATTGATGAGCTCCAGCATGTGGCCCTGGTGAAAGGGAAAGTTGATGACGGCCAGCCGGTGCTCGTACGGGTGCATTCCCAATGTTTGACAGGCGATGTCTTCGCAAGCCTGCGCTGTGATTGCGGTCCTCAGCTGCGTGGAGCGATGGAGCGGATCGTCCAGGAGAACCGAGGCATCCTACTCTACATCAACCAAGAAGGCCGAGGCATTGGATTGGGGAATAAGCTCAAGGCCTATGCGCTTCAAGATCAGGGTTTGGACACCGTCGAAGCGAACGCGGCGCTTGGATTTGCGCCTGACTTGCGCGAGTATGGCATCGGCGCGCAGATCCTCGTGGATTTAGGGCTCAAAGATCTGCGATTGCTGACGAACAATCCCAGGAAGATTGTGGGATTGGAAGGGTATGGGTTGCGCGTGGTCGAACGCGTGCCCATCGAAACCGTGCCGCGTCCTGAGAATGCCAAGTACCTCCAGGCCAAGCGAGAGAAATTAGGCCATTGGCTTGGCTCGGCTGCGTAAGCCTTTCCTCTGCGTTCCGATTCTGCGCTCATGAGACGTTCTGCTGCACGCCGTTACATCCCGCGAGATCTTCGTGTTGCGATCTTGGCTGCTCAGTTTCATGGCTCGGTGACTCGCGCCTTGGTGGCCGGGGCCACAGGGGTCTTGCGCCGAGCCGGCGTTCGAGCGGAGCGCATTCAAATCGTCGCAGTGCCTGGAGCGTTTGAGTTGCCGGTGGCGGCGGCGCGCTTGGCCCGGGCACGCGCGCATCCGGATGCCATCATCGCGCTGGGCGCGCTCATCGAAGGCGAGACAGTCCACTATCAGGTCATCGCACATGCGGTTGCGAACGGGCTCACACAACTATCAGTCATGACCGGCATTCCGGTGACCTTCGGCGTAATTGTGGCCCCCACGTTGGCCCATGCCAAGGCCAGAGCAGGGGGGCGTATGGGAAATCGAGGCGTTGAGGCGGCCCAGGCGGCCTTAGCCGTTCTGCGGTCGACGTCATCCTAATCATGCGCAAACGCAGCAAGGCGCGAGAGTACGCATTGCACATCTTGTACCAAATGGATATTCGGCATGCCCCGGTTGAGCAGATTCTTGAAGAGTTTTGGCGAGACCATGCCGTGACCGAGGAGGTGAAAACGTTTGCTAACACGCTAGCTCAGGGCACTGCGGCGCGCTTGGCTGAAATTGATCCGCTCATCGCCTCCCATGCGGATAACTGGAATCTCAAGCGCATGGCGGTGATTGACCGCAACATTTTGCGGCTAGGAGCCTACGAGCTGCTACAAGCCAAGGACACGCCTCCAAAGGTCTGCATCAATGAAGGCATTGAACTGGCCAAACGGTTTGGAGACGCCGAGTCAGGCAAATTCGTCAACGGGATTCTCGATGCCATCCATAAGAGTAAAGCCGTGCCTAGCTGATTTGCACTTGCACACGCGGTATTCGGATGGCACCGAAACGCCGCAGCGGGTTGTGGAGCTGGCCCATGCCGCCGGATTGTCCCTGATTGCGATCACCGATCACGATAATATTGAAGCTTTTTCGATTGCCATGCCACTCGCGCAGCGTCTGAACCTTGAGCTGATTCCCGGCATTGAGATGTCGGCAAGTGCTGAGGGATGCGAAGTGCACGTGCTGGGGTTTCTGTTTGATGTGCGCCATCCAGGATTGCTCCAGCATTTGGCCGAGCAGCAGGCGCGCCGCGTCGAGCGGGCGCATGAGATGGTGCGCCGCTTGAATCGTGTCGGCGTCCAGATTACGGCGGAGGAAGTGTTTCAGGTCGCCGGCGAGGGCACGGTGGGTCGGCCCCATGTGGCACGGGTCTTGCAAAAGCATGGCTACATCACACAGCTTTCCGAAGCGTTTTCCCGCTACATTGGTCCCAAGAACCCTGGGTTTGTTCCAGGCTCGCCCCTATTACCCGCTCAAGTGATTGGCGTGATTCGTGAAGCAGGAGGGGTGCCGGTGCTGGCTCATCCGGTCTATCTCAACGGCGATGAGCTGATCGAGCAGTGTGTACGGGATGGGCTCGCGGGTCTTGAGGTCTACCACGCTAGCCATACCCCGGAGCAGGTGCGCCATTATGAACAACTCGCCGACCGGCTCGGCTTGCTCAGAACCGGCGGCAGCGATTTTCACGGCGATGCCAAAGAGGGGCTGCCGGTGGGTTCGGTGAAAGTGCCCTGCGTCCTTGTGGAGTCGCTGAAGCAATGGAAAGCCACCAGACAGACCAGCACTATATGAGGCTGGCCCTGCGCCTGGCAGCCAAGGCGCAAGGGATGACGTCGCCGAATCCTCTCGTCGGGGCCGTGGTGGTCAACAAAGGCCGCGTAATAGGAAGCGGCTATCACCATCGAGCCGGTTGGCCTCATGCGGAAGTCAACGCGCTTCAGCGTGCAGGCTCACGAGCTCGTGGCGGCACGCTCTATGTCACCCTGGAGCCGTGCAACCATTATGGCCGAACACCACCATGCAGCGATGCGGTGATTGCTTCGGGGATATCACGGGTGGTCATCGGTGCCCACGATCCTAATCCTCTCACCAACGGCCGGGGCCTTTCCCAGCTGCGTCGAGCCGGGCTGCGCGTGAGGACCGGCGTATTGGCGCGCGAGGCCCAGCTCCTCAATGCGCCCTTTGAAAAAGCCATGCGCCAGAACCTGCCGTATACCATCGCCAAAATCGGCCAGAGCTTAGATGGAAAAATTGCCACCGTCACAGGCGAGTCGCGGTGGATCACGTCCCCAGCAGCTCGTCGATTGGGTCATGCGTGGCGCGCAAAAGTCGATGCCATTCTCGTCGGCAGCTCGACGGTAGTGCGCGATGATTCACGACTGACTGTGCGCCATCCCGGTACGCGCCGAGCTGATCGACCCATCAAAGTGGTCGTCGACAGCCGCTTACGTGTGCCATTGACTGCGCGATGTTTTTCAACCCCTCCCCCCGCCATGGTTGCCACAACCATTCGCCGAGGTCCCAAGCTTCAGGCGCTGAAGCGCCGCGGAGTCGATGTGGTGAGCCTCAGCCCTCGCAAGGGACGCGTGCCGTTGCGTCCGCTCTTTAACGAACTGGCTAGACGAGGAGTTCAGTCGGTGTTGATTGAGGGCGGGGGAGAGGTGTTGGCCAGTGCGCTCACAGAGCGGCTGGTGGATCGGATCATCTGGTGCACGGCTCCCATCCTGATCGGAGGCCGAAGGGCACCCAGTTCGGTAGGCGGGTCCGGCATCACGCGATTGAGCCAAGCCATCCGGGTGGCCGATACGACGTTGCGACGCCTCGGCCCCGATTGGTGCTTGGAGGGCCGCGTCGTGTATCCGAAGGCTTAGGAGATGTTTACCGGCATCATTCAAGAATTAGGAACCGTGGCGAAGATCGAGCGTGCGCGAGGGGTGGTGCGAATCCATCTGCATGCGCCCAAGACGGCATCACGAGTCGGGCCTTTAGAAAGCGTGGCGGTCAATGGCGTGTGCCTAAGCATCGTGAGCGTGCGCCACGGCCTCCTGGCATTTGAGATGATTCCAGAGACGCAGCGGCTGACAACGCTGGGCCGCTTGCGCGCGGGGGATCGCGTCCATCTGGAGCCCAGCCTGACCCTGACCGACCGGCTCAACGGTCATGTCGTGCTTGGACATGTTGACGGAATGGGAACGGTGGCCTCTCGACGTCAGCGGGCAGGGGAATTGCAGTTGGACATCCGGCTCGATGCACCGTTACATCGACTGCTCGTGCCGAAAGGACCGGTGACGGTCGATGGGGTGAGCCTGACCGTTGGTGAGCGGTTGAGCCGCCAAGGTTTTACGATCCATCTCATTCCAGAGACCTTGCGACGGACCACGCTGGCCACCCGCCAGCGAGGCGACCAAGTGAATCTTGAAGTCGATTACTTCGCGAAACTGGTCAGGCAATTCCTTCCTATGCTACACTGATGCGAACACCACATCTCTCCATCATTGCAGGACCGAATGGGGCGGGGAAAACGACCTTTGCGAAGGAGTTTTTGCCGCACTACGCGAAGTGCGAGAATTTCGTCAACGCCGATCTGATTGCCGGAGGGCTTTCGCCATTCGCTCCAGTTGAATTAGCTCTCGCCCGCATTAGAGACCGTGTGGCACAGGGCGGGCACGATGTCCCAGTGACGGATGTCCGTCGTCGATTTGGGAGGAGCATGCAGAATTTTTGGAAGGTGTACCGACCCCTGCTCGATTCCTGGACGGTGTTCAATACGTCGACTGCTCCTCCAGCTTTGATCGCCAAAGAAGAAGACAGTAAACTAACAGTCGCGGATGCTGACGTATTTTCGAGGATTCTCAAGAGCGCGGAGCGATAGTTATGGCAACCAAGAACAAAAAAGTAACGGAGCCTCATTGTCTGTGAAGGCTGAAAAGGCCATGCAACGTGCTTTTCGACAAGTCCTGAAAGAACATAAACAACTCGATCAACCCATTGCTATCTGGCGCGCTGGCAAGGTCGAGCGGGTTTCAGCGAATCAGCTTCTCCAGAAGAGACCGAGGCGATCGTAACGGTTGACATTCACCTCTAGAATAAGTATACTCATTGTATATACATTATGAGGAGGGGATAACATGGACACGATGGTCCAGAAGTGGGGAAACAGCCTCGCCTTGCGGATTCCTCGGTCGGTAGCAAGAGATAGCCATTTACACCAGGGGTCCGTGGTGGACATTGTTCTGATCGCAGGCAAGATCGTGGTAAAACCGAAACGGCAGCGGCACTATACCTTAGCGCAATTACTCAAAGGGGTGACCAGGCGCAATCGTCATGCAGCGTATGACTGGGGAGGACGGGTCGGACAGGAAGCGTGGTAATCCCACCACCTGCGCCAGCCCCGCCTTACGGCGGGGCTCGAATGTTCGTCGTCAACGATACTCGTTCGAACTTGGATCAGGTCACCGCATTCGTCACGGCGGCTCAAGGTCGAATCGAGCAACGCCGCCGTGAGGCGCAGGTGGTGGGATAATGTCTGATCCGTATTGTCCCAAACGCGGTGATATTGTGTGGCTGACATTCACTCCTCAAGCAGGGCACGAGCAGGCCGGCCATCGGCCAGCCTTGATTCTGTCTCCAGAGTTATACAACAAGAAGGTTGGACTGGCACTGGTTTGCCCTATCACCAGTCAGATGAAGGAGTATCCCTTTGAGGTGCCAATCCCCAAGGGGTTGGAAGTTGGGGGAGTCATCTTAGCGGATCAAGTAAAGAGTTTGGACTGGAAAGCCAGGAAAGCCCGGTTTTGCTGTACGATGCCGGCCGCTACGATAAATGAGGTTTTGAGGAAATTAACACCCCTTCTCGAATTAACGATCGCGTAGTGTTTCTGCGGGGCGTGTGACCGAGGCCGCGGTAAGCGGCCGAGGAAATCCCGAGGCACATCGGTGCCGAGGGGGCTCAGCCCTGCTTCGCTCGTGGCCTTGCGGCTCTGCCTCGCTGAAGCTTCGCAGCGGC
>CAYNXT010000058.1:0-10760 GCA_964401235.1 uncultured Planctomycetales bacterium | reverse complement strand
ATTGAGCCGTACCGCGATGAGCTGCGCATCCGCTACCGGATCGACGGGATCCTCTATGACGTGCCGGTGCCGGATGAGATCCGCCGGTTCCACCAAGCGATTATCTCGCGCATCAAGATCATGTCTGGCCTGGACATCGTGGAGAAACGCTTACCGCAAGACGGCCGCATCAAAGTGACCGTGGGCTCCGCCGAGGTGGAGCTGCGCGTGTCGATTATGCCCTCACTCTACGGCGAGAACCTCGTGCTGCGGCTGCTGCCGGTGACGATGCTCTTCGACATGGACAAGCTCGGCATGGCGCCGGAGGACCTCAAGACGCTTGAGCAGGTGATTCAAAAACCGCACGGCGTCATCTTTGTCACCGGTCCGACCGGCTCAGGCAAGACCACGACGCTGTATACGTGTCTCTCCAGGCTCAACACCGCCGCGCGCAAGATCATCACGATTGAGAATCCTGTGGAGTACGAACTCAAGGGGGTCACGCAAATTCCGGTCGCCCCCAAGCTGGGGTTCTCCTTTATGGAAGGGTTGCGCAGTATGCTACGCCATGACCCGGACGTCATGATGGTGGGTGAGGTGCGCGATCAGGAGTCGGCTGAGATCACCATCCGGATGGCGCTGACCGGGCACTTGGTATTTTCCACGCTCCACACCAATGATTCACCGGGCGCCATCACGCGGCTCCTGGACATGGGCATCGAGCCGTATCTGATCTCCTCGACGATCCTCGCGTTTATCGGGCAGCGGTTGGTGCGCACGATCTGTCAGGGATGCAAACAGGTCGATACCACGCCGCTCGCCATTAAGGTGAAGCCGCATGAACGCGTCCCTGAGACGATCTACAAGGGCAAAAGATGCGAGGCATGCCGACACAGCGGGTACCGCGGCCGGATGGGGATTTATGAAGTCCTCGTGGTCAACGAGGCGGTGCGCAAACTCATCATGGACAAAGCACCCGCCGAGAGAATCAAGCAGCAGCTCTTGGAGCAGGGATGGAAGACGATGCGGCAAGACGGCTGGCAAAAAGTGGCAGCCGGCAAGACCACCCCCGAAGAGGTGTTGAGAGTAACCATGGATGATTAGGTGATGCCGTTGTTTTCTTACCAAGCGAAACAGGGTCCCACGAACGTCGTGTCGGGGACCATCGACGCGCCGAATCAAGAAGAGGCGGTCTCGCGCCTCCTGCGCCAAGGCTTGGTTCCGGTGGTGATCCTTATCAAAGGAGAGGATCTCGATGGTGCGCCGGGTCGCCCGAGCCGTTTGCGCGTGAGTGCCAAAGAACGCCGGCTGTTTACCCGTCAACTGACCAGTTTGCTAAAAGCCAAAGTCGAGCTCGTGCCGGCTGTCGGAATGCTGCGCGATCAAAGTCCCTCGCGGGCGTTGCGGGCGGTGTTGGATGACCTGGATGGGCAGATGCGCGATGGCAACTCCTTTTCCTCAACAATTGCCAGACATCCGCGCGTGTTTTCTCCATTGTTTGCCTCGGCCATTCGCGCCGGGGAAGCCGCCGGAAAATTAGACAACATTTTGCTGAAGCTGGTGGAGTTTGATGAGCAGCAAGCGCAACTGGAAAGCCGACTCAAGGGGGCGCTGGCGTACCCCATCCTCCTCTTGCTGATTGGAATAGGATGTCTGGGATTTTTCCTCTGGTTTGTCGTGCCGCGCATGAGTAGCCTCTTTACTCAGCTCGGCGGAGCCTTGCCAGGACCGACCAAACTGTTGATCGCCTTTAGCCACGGACTCTCTCAGTACTGGATGGCGGTGCTGGGGTTCCTGGTGGTCATGGCATGGCTCGTGCCACGGATCGCTCGTATGCCGGCGGTCATTGCCGCCGCTGAGCGAGTCTTGCGGCACGTCCCGCTGACTCGGGACATCATCGAGGCCCGCCAAGTCGGGCGCTTCACCCGGACGCTTCAGCTCTTGTTAGACAGCGGCCTGAGCGTCTTCCACGCGCTTGATGTCGCGCGGCCCACGCTCAGCAGCGCGCTGATGGAAGCTAGAATGCGCGAGGCGCAAGAACGCGTCAAGCAGGGCGAATCCATTGCGAAGAGTCTGCAGGCGGCCAAGTGCTTTCCCTCGCTGGTCATCCATATGATCGCGGTGGGAGAGTCGGCCGGTACGCTGGTGGACGTGCTGGATGAGATGGCCTCCTACTATGAGCGCAGCCTCGATGAGACTCTCAAAATAGCGACGGCACTGATCGAGCCGCTCATGATCGTGCTCATGGGAATCCTGGTAGGGTTTTGCGTGCTGGCGATGGTCTTGCCGATTTTCCAAATGACACAAATTGTGCAATGACACGCAACCGAGGAATGCTCAGCGTGTTTGAAGGACTGCTCATCATCGTGAGCCTTATCCTGGTCAGTCAGGTGGGGACCTCGGCGCATCGGTGGATGTGGCAGCAGGCGGAGTTGTTACAGCATCGCGCGATCGTCCGCGATGTGGCCAACACGGTTCGGGCCATGCGGGTACGCGCTCTCTCGTCCCGCCGGCCCTTTGAGCTGCGCATCGACGCGCATCAAGGGCGCCTTCAGTTATTGTCTATTCATCACTATGCCGGAGGACGCTCGGAGACGGTGGAGCGGACCTTTTGGCTGCCAAAAGGCCTGGTGGTCAATGAAGCCCCTGAGCGCGTGACCGTCTCGCCCGGCGGGGAGTTGTCCGGGTGTTCGGTGGTGTTTGCCTCGCCATCGTACAGCCGCGTATTTCGTCTCACCACCGCCAACAGCGGAGCCGTGCGATTAGATGAAGAACCAACGTTATAAATACGTTCAGGGCTCAGGGCTCAAGGCTCGGTTGAACAACGGCTCTGGGTGTCGGGTTCCGGGCTCTGACCTCCAGCCCAAAGCCCTAAGCCCTGAACCGATGTTGTCGGAGCCCACAACCCTGAACCCAGAGCGAGGCTTCTCTTTAATTGAATTGTTGATTGCCTCGGTGATTACGGCAATGGCCTGTGTGTTGTTGATTGGCGGCTTACAGGCGGCCAATCGAAGCGGCGAGATGCGCTCTGAGCAGATCCTCGCGACCACGGTGTTGGCCAATCAACTGGCCCTGCTGCCGGAGCAGATCGGGCCTGCGACACCGACGAGCGGTGCTGCCGCATCACCGCTGGGTGAGTTCACGTGGACGCTCACGTGGACTGAGGCGCCACTTGCCCCACTTGTTGAAGCCACGCTCACAGTCGCTGGTCCTCAAGGAGCCGCTCATGCGGTCACTTACCGATCACTCGCACCCGAATCTTAAGAGGCAGGAGTTCGTGTATCGTGCATCGTGTATCGTGCATCGTAAACTGAATGTTACGAATCACGAATCACGAACCACGATTCACGAAAGGGGCATGACTCTCGTCGAGCTCCTGCTGGCGCTGACCTTGTTTTCCGCGCTCATGGCGTCAGTGACCGGGCTGCTGCGATCCGGACTTCAGGCGCAGCTCAGGTGGGGCACCGGACTCGTGCCCTACCAGGCGGCCGAGCGCGCGTTTCAACGGCTCGAGGATGATCTCGAGGCAGCGCAGCCATTGTTTCACATTACGGTCATCGGTGAGACTCAACGTCTTGAATTTGCCAGGGTCACCTCCCAGTGGGTTCGGATTGTCTATCGCATCAGCGAGGAGGAAGACGGCACGCGTTGGCTGGTACGAGAGGAGTTTGCTTGGGATGACGACACACAGCCGCTTCAGACCCAGCGGGTACTCCAGGTACTGAACGGATCATTCGCCTTCGGTCTGGTCGACGCGCAGGATCAACTGCTCTGGGAGGCGTCCTGGGACGGCCAGACACAGGGCATCCCGCGACTTGTGAAATTGGCGTGTGCAATCCCTGCCTCGGGATCGCAAGGGGTCATTGAGCTTGAGCGCGTGATTCGCAGCCCTGCCGGCGCGCTGCCTGAGAGGGAAGAAATTCCATGAAAAAAGCTCGTGCGTGGCTCAGGGTTGCGGGCTGGGGGTTCGGTGGCAGTGCGGTTCAGGGTTCAGGGTTCAGGGTTCAGGAGTGCAGAGCCCAGAGCCCTGTACCCAGAGCCGTCGTTCAACCGAGCCCCGATCCCCGAGCCCAGAACGCTTTTGAGCGGGGGCAGATGCTGGTGGTCGTGCTGTGGGTGATTGGGCTCATCAGCGTGGCGATTGGCGCGCTGGCGGTTCGATCGACACACGAGCTGCGGTTGGGCCGGTTTCCTCTTGAGCGCGTGCAGCACAAGGCGGCCGCGCAGGCGGCGGCCGCGCAGGCCATCGCACTCTTAGTCGCCGATGATGTCGCGGTAGATCACCTTGAGGAGCTTTGGGCAACCGGCGAAGATGCCGAAGGGCGTCAGCATTTAGCAGACGTGACAGTTGGTCAAGATCAGTTTTCTATCGGGATATGGCAGGAGGAAGAGTTTTTGGTCGGCCTGGTCGATGAGGATCGGAAATTGCCTCTGAACTTGGCGGAGGTGTCGCACCTGCAGCGGCTCATTGAGCTCGTGCAGCCTGGTGGAGCCGATGCGGCTGCAGTGGCTGCCGCCATCGTGGATTGGCGCGAGGATGGGACGACGCCAGGCTCCCCGTGCGATGGACGGACTCCAGCCTGTCACAACGATGTCTTTGAGTCGGTCGATGAGCTGCGGCTGGTACCCGGCATGACGGCCGAGCTCTTTGAAGCCCTCAGGCCGTATGTGACAGTGTACGGAAGTGGCTTGGTGAACATCAATACCGCCTCCGAGCACGTGCTCGGTGCCTTGGGTTGCGCTCAACTGGTGCAGCAGCGTCAAGAGCAGTCCGATGGATACTATCCGTCCATTCCCTCTGAGCTTCCATCCGGCTGCGAGCCACAAAACCTAACTGTCGCGTCCACCGTGTTTACCGTGCCAGTCCAGGCTTCCGCGTCATCTGCAAGTTCCCACACTCTGCATCTCCATGCCGTCGTAGACCGCACCGGCACAATCCTCGCCTGGCTTCCTCAGTAAGCTGTTGACACCATCTAATTCCTTCGCCTACAATGTATTGAAGGAGCGTGTGGGAGCGCCCCCGTGAAAGCCCGGTTATGAATTGGGCGAAGGTGTCTTCGCTCATAGAAGTAGTGTGTCACGATAGGGTGAAGGGAGCTCCCGGACGTGAGCTACTATAAACTGCTGGGCTTAGAACGCGAGCCGTTTTCCACCAGCCCGGATCCGCAGTTTTTCTTTCTCTCCGCCGCACACAAGGCCGCTCTCTATCGTCTGCGCATCGCCGTGAAGTTACAGCGCGGCTTATCCTTGGTGCTGGGCGATGTGGGCACCGGCAAGACGACCCTCAGCCGTCGCCTTTCACAATTGCTGCCGCAAGACGGGCCGATTGATCTGCACGTCATTCTCAATCCGTATTTTGAAACCGACCACCAGCTCCTGGTCGCGCTGCTTGAAGCCTTTCATCTTGATGTGCCACCCGCGCCCGCGCCGATCCGCGCCATGCTCTCCAGTATTGAGCGCTACCTCTTCACCAGGTCGGTGGAACAGGGACGCGTTGTCACGCTGCTGATTGACGAAGCGCAGCGCCTCTCACCCTCCAATTTAGAAATCCTTCGCGCGCTCCTCAACTACGAAACGCACGACACCAAGCTGCTGCAGCTCATTCTCATGGCGCAGTTGGAGTTTCTGCCTCTGTTGCGGGGGATCCGGAATTTGTGGGATCGCGTGAGCCTGAAGTACGTCCTGAACCCGCTGGATGAGCGCGAGACCAAGGAGCTGA
The DNA here is from genome assembly GCA_964401235.1 of uncultured Planctomycetales bacterium. Lineage (GTDB taxonomy): Bacteria > Omnitrophota > Gorgyraeia > Aquiviventales > Aquiviventaceae > CAYNXT01. Next base: position 5,062 of record CAYNXT010000058.1, on the reverse strand, counting down.
TCGCTTTTCGGTTGCAACAGGCCGGCTGGAGCGGTTCCGATCCGCTCTTCAACGATGAGGCCATCCGGGAAATTTACTACGCGACGCAAGGCTACCCGCGGCGCATCGCGCTCCTGTGCCATGACGCGCTTGAGCGCATGGTGATGGATCACCAGCCGGTGGCGACGGCGCCCCTCATCCGCGGACTCATCGGGAAAGAGCGGGAGCTGCACGCAACCTCCTTACCTGCCGCACCCTCGCATGGCCCAGCCTACGCCTGAAGAAAAACTGTTTGCCGTCATTCAGGGCGCGTCGCATCCTCCGATTCGCGGGCGAGGCTCCACGCTCACCTTGGCCGGCCTGAGCAAGCAGCTCTTGGCCTTCACCGGTTCGTTTGATCTGCCTCGGCTCAATCAAGTGCTGCTGGTCATGATCGTGTTCTTGGTCGGATGGTGCGCGCTGACCCCTGTGGTCATGTGGCCCCGGGTGGATCGGCTCATCTTCCAAGCACAACAACAGTCCGTGCCGTTTCTCGTCGCAGCCCCTCTGGAAGGCGCGGTGCCGCTTGAGCCAATGCTGAGAGCGTTACGGGAGAAGGATCCGTTTGGCGTCGGGCCGGAGCCGGTGGTTGAAGCGCCGGCACTTGAACCGGGGCTCACGGGACCAAATTTCCAAGCTGCTCTAACCGGATTGAAGCTGGTGGGGGTTTCGCTGTCGCCTGATCCGACCGCGATGGTGGAAGAGTCAGGCACGCAGCAAACTCATGTGCTCACACCGGGCAACGTGGTCGGGCCGTTTACTGTCAAAGAGATTTTGCCGGATCGCGTGATTCTTCGCGCCGAAGGTGAGGACTATGTCTTGTTCTAGCCGATCCCACAGACCACAGATGACACCACAGAGACACGGAATTCCACAGAAACACAGCACGTTTCTTCGACAAACCTTCTCTGTGCTTCTGTGGGTTTCTGTGTTTCTGTGGTGTCAGGTGGTGCAGGCGGCTGAGCCATCGGTGGCCATGGTCAGCGCCGAGGCGCTTGACGCCCGCGCCTTTCCCGGGCTGGCCACCTCCATCTCGCTGGATCTGCGCGGAATGGATGTGGTCGAAGCCTTGAAGTTCTTGGCGGCCAAAGGCGACATGAACATTGCCACCAGCGCGGACGTCGAAGGACGGGTGACCCTCACGCTCAAGAACGTGACGGTGCGCGATGCGCTGGATATTATCCTGGTGACGAACAGCCTGGCCATCGAACGACGGGGCACCATCCTGTACGTGCTCTCGGGCCAGGCGTATGAGCAGCTCTACGGGCATCGCTACGGTGATCCGCGCCACAGCATCGTGCTGCAGCTTCGATACGCTAATCCCGGGCAGGTCGGTTCGCTCTTAGGAAACATCAAATCCTCCGTCGGGCGAATTGTGATCGATGAGCCGACGGCGACGTTGGCTCTCCTAGACACCCCCTCGGTGCTGGCTGAGATGCGAGAGCTGATCGAGCGCGTGGATCTTCCCACCGTGCAGCGGCAATTGCCCGTCGAGACCCGTGTCTTTCCCCTCCAATTCGCGAAAGCCGAAGACGTCAAGCCGGAGATCGAGTCGCTGCTCACGCCGGACATCGGCCAACTGCGCCTGGACAAGCGCTCCAATGCGCTGATCATTACCGAGCTGCCGGCTCGCATGCCGCAGATCGAAACCGTGCTGCGCGCCTTCGACGTCCGCCATCGGCAGGTCTACATCGAGGCGTCGATTTTGTCGGTGACGTTACGAGACGAGTTTGATACCGGGATCGATTGGACCTTGGTGTCGGAGAGCAAGCAGTTTCCCGATGTGAGCATCACCAATGCGCTTCCGATTGCTTCAGATGCCTTGAATGCGATCAAACTCATCGTCGGCACCGTCGCCGAAAACGACGTGACGGCAACGCTCAAAGCGCTGCACGCGTTCGGAGATACCAAGGTCTTATCGAGCCCCCACATCTCCGTGTTGAACAATGAAGAAGCCAAGATTCACGTCGGCACACGAGAGGTCTATGTCACGACGACGACGACGCAGACGACCGGGACCCTGACGGTTCCGGAGCAGGTGAACTTCATCGACGTGGGCGTGCGATTGAGCGTCACCCCCGTCATTAACGACACCGGTTTTATCACGCTTAAGATTCGTCCTGAAGTCAGCTCGGTTTCTGAATTGCGCCCGACGGCCAGCGGCAACAAAGTCCCCATCGTCTCAACCTCGGAGGCGGAGACGCGCGTCATGGTGAAAGACGGCACGACCGTGCTCATCGGCGGGCTCATGAAGGATGAAACGACACTCTCCAAACAAAAGGTGCCACTCTTAGGTGATATTCCCGTCCTTGGAGTCGCCTTTCGGAACAAGTCCGACCGGATCAAGAAGACCGAGCTCGTTATCTTGATGACGCCCCATCTTATGTCCGGCGAGGAACTCCTGATGCCTAAGGGGTCAACCGCAAAAGCCAATTGATGCTCAAGCGAATCGCGATCGCGATGGGTGGGGTTCTTCTATTCTGCGGTCTTGCAGGGTTTGCCTGGTTCTTTGTGAGGTTACAACAGCAGCATCGCGCCACCGTGGGAGAGCTTCAAGAAACCACCAAGGTCTTGACAGCGCAGCATGAGCAGTTGTCGATGCTCGAGTCCGAGCATCGCAAGCTCTCTGAGTCGTATGACACGCTCAAAGGCCGTTGGAGTGCCACCGGGGAAGAGCTCGCCGCGCTGCAACAGCATGCCGAGCAGACCGCGCAGGAATTGGCACGGATGAGGAACGAGCGAACCGAAGTTCAGCGCGCGTTTGAGAAATCGACAAGCCAAACGGCCGCGTTGACTCAACAGGTTCACTCGCTTGAACAGACGCTCCAACAGCAAACACAAGCCACCCAAGCGTCAACGCAAGCCCAGACCGAGCAGTTCGCACAGGCTCATAAGGAGCTCACGCAGGCCTATAGAGAGGAAGCTCGCTTAAAGGAACAGCTCGCTGAGCTCTCGCGCGCCTATGAGACGGCGATCGTCCAGTCCGGTCAGCCCGCTCAAAGGCAGGGGGAAGTGCCGCGCGCGCCAGCGACCGTCAGAAAAGAAGCCTCGGCCTCCCGCTTGCTCAATGCTATGCTCAAGGATCAGCCGGCTGCTGAGCCGGCCTTGACGCACCCTTCCTATGTGGAAGCCAACGAGCTGCCTCGTAGCAGCAACAAGCTGCTCTGGCGGTGGCTGACCGACCACAGATAACACCACAGAAAACACAGAACTCCACAGAGACACAGAGATAGTTCTTACAAGGCCGTCCTCTGTGACTCTGTGGAATTTTGTGCCATCTGTGGTATAGATAGGTTGTTCACTTGACGCGGAAGCGGCTGCTCATGTACACTTGAAAAAAGACGATAAAGGCAAACCACGAGTAATCGTGGGACGCAAAGCCACGGGTCCTACACGGATCGCCACGCTGCCGAAGAAGCTGTTGAGCATCCAAGGATCGCCGGGTTACCGAAGGAATAGGTAGCTCGGCTTTTTTATTGGTGTCGATGATGATGAAAACAGTTAAAAACCGTCGCGACTCGCAGGGATTCGTCCTGCTGTTTGGCCTGTCGATCTTGTCAGCTATTCTGACACTGGCGGCAGTAGGTCTCACGCGCTCGATGACGGACGTGTTGGCTGCCAATCGATTTGTCGCGCATGAACAAGCCCTCCACTTGGCGGAAAGCAGCATCGAAGTGGCTCTCTTTGAAGAAACCAATAATAATCTCCCTTCTCCGTGGACTTGGTTTACCCACACCGTGGATCCTCAGACCAATGCCGATGTGCCGGTGCCGATAGCCCAACGACCTGCGCTCCAATTTTCCATGGCGGCATCCTTCGATAGTCAAGGTGATTATGTTCTCCCAATTGACTCCGGCGGGTCACTTACCATGCGCGTCAGCCGCATGACCGATGGCACGTTCCGAGTGTTGACGACCGCCACACCAACCTCGAGTGCCAACACCGCCCGCATCGTAGCGATACTTACACCGATCGATCTAACCCGATTCTTTTTCCTTTCTCCAGGCCCGGCCGATTTGTACTATGGCCAGCTGGTCATTCTTGATGCCGGATCCGGGCTCATGTTTATCAATGGGGATGTGGAGCTTCAAAGCGGAAGCCAGAGAGCGATCCACATCGTCGTGAGCGATCTGATGGTCTTTGGCGCGATTGGACGGCTGAGCTCTGGTGCTCCGGCGGGAGATGGATCGATTCGGTGGAAAACCCCTGGCGCGTACGATACCCAAGGCGATCCCCTATTTTTTGCAAACAATAACGATCCCACGAGTACCAAATTGTACAATTACATGCCCAGGGATCCTAATCCCAACGGGATGTGGAGCTCAAGAAACCCTGATGGCACGCTTAACGATCCCGTATGGAATGACTTCCTGCAAGGCCTCAATCCCGTTGGGCCTATCGATCTCCGGCCTGCGGTCCGCGAAATCAATACCGGAGGGCTTCCCGCATGCTCCATTACCCCGCGTCTGCCTACCATCGATGCGTTTGTAGCCTCTCTGAAAACCGTGGCGACAGACGAGGGGCTTGTGGTCAACATTGCCGGGGAGGTGCCCTGTGCTGCCGGCCAGAACAAGAGCTTCGCGAATGGGTTGACCTTAGAGATGGTCAATGTGATTGAAATTAACGTCGCAGCTCTGAACGGGTGTTTGACCGCGCCGACCGTGCTCTATGTAAACCAGGCGGTGCGTCTGACCGACGGCACCGATCTGGCCCAGCCGCTCACCGTGGTGAGTCCGGATAGCATCTATGTCAAAGGAGACTTCAATACCGTCAACCCGAAATCCGCAGCCATCGTGACCGGCAATCGCAACTATCATGTCTCAGGTCGGTTTGTGGACTATCAAGGGTTTGCGGTGGCTCCATCTGAGATCGATGGTAATGGGCGGGTCACGGATGCAGGAGCCGAGCAGATCAATAACTGGCCCAAGACTCTTACCGGCTACAATCAATGGCTGACATTTAATGGCAGCGATCCCAATGCGACGCTCGCCTTGCCCCCCGCTCCCCAATGGCTTCCCTATTGGGCGCCGGAGATCAAGCAGCA
>CAYNXT010000057.1:0-10878 GCA_964401235.1 uncultured Planctomycetales bacterium | reverse complement strand
AATACCCGGTGTGATAGTCCCATGGTACCAACCGGGTCTATCACCCCGGGCACTCCTCAACTTATGTCTCCGTCTTCGAATCCTCCACGATTACTTCTTGAGCTCGATTTCCACCTTAGTGAACTTGTCTTTGACGGCTGTCCCGACGTTTCCCAAGACAGTAATGGCCGCGATACCGATCAGAGCAGCCACGAGCGCGTATTCGATCATGGTGACTGCCTTTCGGTTCTTCAACAGTTTCCTCATCATCCTAACACTCACCCCCCTCCCTAGCAGTTTGATAAGTCCGGTTCCACACAAAAACAGCCGAAAGACTACTCCCACAGATTGCCTGAAATTAAGCAGCCGCCTGGTGATGGTTGTGGGCGGCGGATTTGGAACGCTTGAAGCTGGGATGATTGGATCGTTTGGAGAGCGCCATGGGGCTAGCACCGGTGAGCAGGAATAAACGATCAAAGGGAATGCGGGTGAGCAGCAGGAGCTTGGCAATGAGATGGGCGGAGGGCTCTTCGCGGGAGTTCAAGAGCTGGCTGATCCGTCCTCTGGATACCCCCAGCTCTTCCGCCAAGCGGGACTTGGTATAGTCCGAGACGGTTAACCAGGATGAGAGGACGTCACTACGCACTACGACCGTGGGGCGTCGCATCGCTTCCTTTCTAATTTTACCAGGGCTCAACTACTGTTTACCTACGGTAAAACCGGGAGCCTCAAAATACACCCGTAGCTATACACGTGTCAAGAGGAAACTTTAGAAAAATTTGGCCTTGTGGCCAAATGTGCTATACTACAGGCGCACAATGGCTTCCGAAACGATTGAATTGCGCGGGCATATCATTGATTCGCTGATTTTGCCCAAAGTGCTGGATGAGATCATGGATCTTGAGGGGACGTTCGAGATCCTCGACATGCGCATTGGCAAACGCAAGACCGACCCATCCATAGCCCGGTTGCGCGTCTCAGCCGCCTCCCAGCGCCACCTCGATTCCATCCTTAAGCGGCTCTCGCGCCTGGGGGCCACCCCGCTGCACAGCAAGGATGTCCGGTTGGTTCGCGCAGCTAAAGCCGGGGTGTTTCCGGCTGCCTTCTACTCAACCACGAACCTCGCCACCGAAATCCGCTTCCGCGGCCGGTGGAGAGCGGCGCGGAACATTGAAATGGACTGCGGCATTGTGGTGAACCCGACTACCGGGGAGGCGCGCTGCACCCCCATGACCTCGATTCAGAAAGGAGATCGGGTGGTCTGCGGCCATGAGGGTATCAAAGTCACACCGCTTGAGCGAGCCCGCGCGCCGGAGGTGTTTCAGTTCATGGGCAACGCGGTCTCTTCTGAGCGGCCGAAAGCCCAACTCATTCAGCAACTGGCCAAGGAGATGCGGGCGATCAAGCGCGCGGGGAAGAAGATTCTGGTGGTCGCCGGCCCTGCCCTGATCCACACAGGCAGCGGACCTTATTTAGAGCGGCTGATCAAGGCGGGGCTGGTGGATGTGCTGTTTGCCGGCAACGGGGTAGCAACCCATGACATCGAATCGGCCTTGTACGGCACCGCGCTTGGCGTGCGCTTGGATCGTGGGGTGGCCGTGAAAGATGGCCATGACCACCACATGCGGGCGATCAATACCATTCGCAGCGCAGGCGGCATCCGAGAGGCGATCAGGCGCCGCATCGTAAGGAAAGGGGTCATGCACGCCTGTGTGAAGCGCCGGGTGCCATTTGTGCTGGCCGGCTCGATCCGAGATGATGGACCGCTGCCGGATGTGATTACAGATGTGCTGAAGGCTCAAGAGGCGATGCGCAAGCACATTCCAGGGGTGGGAATGGCGCTGATGCTGGCCACCACCTTGCATGCGATCGCCACCGGCAACATGCTGCCGGCCACCGTGAAGACGGTCTGCGTGGACATCAACCCCGCGGTCGTGACCAAGCTCTCCGACCGCGGGACCTTCCAGGGCATCGGCATCGTCGCCGACACCGCCTCGTTCCTGCGCGAACTCTGCTCCGCGCTCAAGCTTTAAGCGGTTCATGCCCTTGACGTGAGATCTCCATTATGCTAGAATTTCTAGTAAATAGAATTAAGGAGGGTGGATGAGCCGCAGTGTCGTCAAAGTACAAAAGAACAAGAACATTACCCTGCCGATGTGGGTGATTCATCGTTTCCATGTGGGGGAGGGCGACTTTGTGCGTCTGGAAGAAACGAAGGACGGTATTCTGCTCAAGCCGGCCAAGCTGATTGACCCTTCCCAAGCATACTTTTGGACCAAAGAATGGCAAGCGGGTGAGCAGGAAGCTGAGGAAGATATCCGCAAGGGCCGCGTGAAGGCGTTTAAGAACGTCAAGGATCTCATCAACGACCTCACACGGTGATGCATCTTCTTCGAACCGAACGGTTCAAGAAGGACTTTCGACACCTCCCACCTGACGTGCAAGCGCGAGCAATCCAAACGCTTGAGCGATTTGCCTCCACTCCCCGCCATCCCTCCCTTCACACAAAGAAAATGGAGGGAGTGCCCGGCATCTGGGAGCTTCGTGTGACGGATAACTATCGTGTCACCCTCCAATGGGTTCAAGGAGCCGCCCTGCTACGCCGCATCGGAACCCATACTATCCTCCGCCATCCCTAGTGATTGAATGCGTTCATCGGCATCGTCGCCGACACCGCCTCGTTCCTGCGCGAACTCTGCTTGGCCCTAAAGCTTTGAGAGGGTGTGTTGGTGGTGTTAGAAACGCGTGGTATACTAGCGTATGCCGACGGTTGCGAGGATTGGCGGATATCGGTTCTTTTTCTTCAGCAACGAAGGGCATGAACCGCCGCACGTTCATGTTGAATCCGGGGACCAGTATGCGAAGTTTTGGCTAGAACCGGTTAGTTTGGCTAACTCGATCGGCTACAATGCTTCCGAGCTCACTCGACTAAGAAAACTGGTGGCAGAGCAGCGCGAGCAATTCAAGGAGCAGTGGGATGAGTATTTCAACCGTTAAGTCGATGCAGGTCTTAGTGAAGGATGCGCGAGTTGACGCGCACATGCTCCACGTGTCGCTCCAAGATGGCCGCCAAATCGGTGTGCCTCTTGAGTGGTTTCCTAGACTCCGAAAAGCCTCCGAGAAGCAGCGGAAGCACTGGAGACTCATCGGCCACGGCATCGGCATCCACTGGCCTGATGTGGATGAAGACATCTCTGTCGCTTCCCTCCTTGAATCTTGATCATTCACTTCCAGCACTTCCTTCTTCGACTACACCTTATCGCCCGCATGTTTAAGAAACTAAACGATTGTTGACGTTCATAAACATTTGCTGTGGCTCATGAGCCACTAGTTCTATGCATTCATCTATCACCTATCACCCGTCACCTATCATCAGATTGTTGATGTGTCGGCCTACCTACTACCGGATCGCCTATGAGATTAATCCGTGGATGAGCCTCAAGTGTCCGGCTCGCCATGCGCGGGCGATCACCCAGTGGAATCGGCTCTATGAGCTGCTGACCAAGCGGTTACGCGCGCGGGTGCAGCTACTCCCGCCACGCTCTGGGGTGCCGGACTTGGTGTTCACCGCGAATGCAGGGCTGGCCTCAGGCCGCACGATCATTCGCAGCAACTTCCGCTATCCTGAGCGCCAACCTGAAGAGCCGCTCATTGAAGCCTACTTCAAACGCCACGGCTACCGAGTGATCCGGCTACCGCGGCAGCATAAATTTGAAGGAGAGGGCGATGCTCTCTGGATGAACGATGCGCTCATCTTCGGCTTTCGCTTCCGCTCCGATGCGCCGACACATGAGGTGTTGGCTCGGCAACTGAAGGCACAGGTCCTGCCGGTGGAGCTGGCCGATCAGCGGTTCTACCACTTGGATACCTGTTTTTGCCCACTCGATACACGCTCGGCGCTATGGTTTCCCGGCGCGTTCGATCGCTACGGTCGCAAGGTTCTGGAACGCGTGGTGGAGGATCCCGTCAGCGTCTCGGAGGCGGATGCGAAGCGGTTTGTGTGCAACGCAGTGGTGGTGGGGCGCTCCATCGCGATGCAAGCTGGCAGTTCGGCGCGGTTGCAGCGGCAGTTGCGCCGGCGGGGGTTTTCGCTGTATTCTGTGGATCTCTCAGAGTTCTTAAAAGCCGGAGGATCAGCGAAGTGCTTGGTGCTGCAACTGCCATGAACGGGCTCGACATCGCGCAGGTGGTGACGCGTTTGGGCGTTGCTGCGCTCGGCGGCCTGGCCGTGGGGATTGAGCGCGAATGGTCCATGAAGCGCGGCAAGCACGAGCCCCATTTTGCCGGCATTCGCACCTTCCTCTTACTAGGGCTGCTGGGCGCCTTAGGCGCGCTCCTGAGCCAGATGGGGTATGTGGCGGCAGGGGGTGCGCTGCTGGTGGGAGCGGCGGCGTTGATCGTAGTTTCCTACGCGCTCACCTCGCGCAGGGGCGAAGATGTGGGGGGAACGACCGAGGTGGCCTCACTCGTGGTGCTTGCCGGCAGCACCCTGGCCGGCTTGGGCCATCTGGCACTTGCCAGCGGACTCTTTGCCATGACGACCCTAGTGTTAGTGGAAAAGAGCGCCCTGCACCAGTTTGTCACCCGTATTGAATCCCACGAGTTGATGGCGGCGGTGCGGTTTGGGGTGCTGGCACTCGTGATCTTTCCCCTGCTGCCAGAAGGGCCGTTTGGCCCTGGGCCTGGATTTCGCCCGCGCGAGCTGTGGATGCTGGTGCTGGCGTTCTCCGGCTTAAGTTTCATGAGTTTTGTCGCGTTGCGGCTGGTAGGCTCTGGGCGAGGCTATGGGCTCGTAGGGCTACTTGGCGGGCTGGTGTCTTCCACGGCGGTCACGCTGAATTTCTCTCGCGAGAGCCGGCAGCAGCCATCGCTTGGATGGGTGCTAGGGCTCGGGGTGGTGGCCGCTTGTGCGGTGCTGCCATTGCGAGTGCTGCTCTTGCTGGCGGCATTGAATCTTGAAGTGGCTCGGCATGCCTTGCCCTACCTTGTGCCCCCTTTTGGGGTTGGGCTGCTGATTGCGGTGCTGGCCATGCGCCGGCGCGAACCCAAAACGGTCAAAGCCGAAACCCCTCGCAATCCTCTGCGCTTTGCGGTGGCATTGCAGATGGCGCTGGCGTTTCAGGTGGTTCTCTACATCGTCGATTGGGCACATAGTCGCTTTGGCGCTTCCGGAACACTCACTTCAGCAGGACTGATTGGGCTCACCGACGTGGATGCGCTGATTTACTCGATGGTCAAGCTGGGGGATGGAGCGATCTTCAGCGTGGTCGCCGCCAAAGCGCTGGCCATCGGCGTGATCAGCAATACCGCGTTTAAGCTGGTGGTCGCCCTGACGCTTGGACGAGGAGAGTTCAAGAAACTGGTGGGAGTTGGACTACTCGCACTGGCTGCCGCTAGTCTCGCGCCTCTGGTACTGCTTTAGCCGTAGGAGGTGGGGGCGTTGCCTTTCTTCCACTTGATGTTGCAGCCGATGCTGGGCCGCTGCTCCTGGCTCACCGGCTTGCCTGCCAGCACCGCGTCAATCGCCGCCCGCAGATCTCGCCCGGTCACCGGTTTGCCATTGTCAGGACGGCTCTCATCGAGCTGGCCACGGTAGACGAGCTGACGGTTGGCATCGAAGAGGAAGACGTCGGGCGTGCAGGCCGCTGTGTACGCCTTGGCCACCTCTTGGCTCTCATCGTAGCAGAATGGAAACGTGAACCCTTCCTGCTTGGCCATCTTCGCGAGCTGCTCCGGCGCATCATCAGGATAGTTAGCCGCGTCATTGGAGCTGATCGCGACAATCCCCACGCTCTTACCGGCATAGTCCTTCCCTAGCCTGGCCAACTCCTTCTTCACATGCTGCACGTAGGGGCAGTGCTGGCAGATGAACATGACGAGCACGGCTTGCTTGCCGGTGAAGGTGGAGAGCGAAATCATGTTGCCTGAGACGGCATCCGGCAATTTGAAATCCGGCGCCTGGGTGCCGAGCTCGAGCATTGTCGATGGGGTGAGAGCCATCTACGCTCCTAGCAATTGATCAATTTTTGCTGCGACGATGAAATCATTCTCTGAGAGTCCGCCTATGGAGTGGGTTGAGAGTTCGATGGTGAGCTTGCGGTAGCCGGTCAGATGCAGATCCGGATGGTGGTCTTCGGCTTCGGCGATCGGCGCAATCTTTTGGATCGTAGCCACAGCCTCCATGAAGTCTTTGCATGTGACCATCTTGCGAATCAACTTGTCTTCGATCAACTCCCAGCCCTTGAGATCTCGCAGCAGGGCTTCGGCCGCACTGCGCGGTAGCGGCTGCACACCACCCTCACACGGTTTGCATGTGCGCTGGGTTAAGGGAGTGGCCATAGGACACTAAGAGGGTCGCCCCACCTTGATGAGCTTGTAGGGGACGATGGCCTTGGGAAGGTTCAAAGTAAATCGCTCGCCCTGTTTTTTTCCCAGGAGTGTTTTGCCAAGAGGCGAGGCAATCGAAAGCTTGCCGTTTTGCGGATCGGCCTCATCAGGCCCGACGAGCAGATACTTGAAGCGCTCCTTCGCCTGCTCATCTTCCAGTGTCACCTGCATGCCAACCCGGGCCTCACCGTCTTTGGTCTCTAGGTCATCGACGAGCGTGACCTGGTGCAACTTCCCGTCCAGCTCGGCCAGACGCTTGGACACGTGCTGCAACCGCTCGCGCGCAGCGTGGTACTCGGCGTTTTCTCGCAAATCACCCATCGCCGCAGCCTTGCTGACCTCTTCGGTCAGCTCGTGCTTTTGCTTGAGCAGCGACTTGTGCTCGGCCTGAAGCTTGGCCAGGCCTGCTTTGGTGAGGTAGGTCTCACCCATGTACGATTATTTTTTCCAGGTCTTCTTGGCAGGCTGGTCCGAGGATGAGGGAATTTGGGCCGCTCCTGGCTCGGACGTTGGCACATCCCAGGTGGACGCCGGCTCACTTCCATATCCTGGGGGAAGATTCTGGGATGCCATAGCGCCGGTGTCAGCAAAGCAGTTGTCGTACGAATCAGAGACGGGAAAACCGTTAAAGCCTGGAACCCAGAAGGTCACCAGATCCACCGCGCCTGAGCCAAGCCGCAGGACCCCGCAGCCTACCCCTTTTGCCGCGCCGGTGAGCGTTCCCACGAGCGGCGGGCCGGCCTTCGTCTCATTGACCACGTTGACGATCACATCCACGAAACAGGTAACGGCATTGAGCGCGCCTCGTCCGATCATGCCGCCAAATTTTCTGCCATACTGCTGTGATTCGGCCGCTTCATGCACCTTTGTGCGCGCCGCCCAGACTGGTTGCGCGCTCATCAGCATCACACCTGCTATCATCCACAGTACCCGCTTCATCTGTGCCTCCGTCGTTGGGTTCACGAACCTTTTTGGCAGTCTAGCGCGAAAGATCAGGGGTGTCAAATACGCGCGCGGTTCCTTCGGGCTCGCACTACCATCGTCACGATACCGCCTAGCAGCACCAAGGGCACGCTTAGGAGCACGCCGATGCTCAGGGCGTAGCCCTTTGCGGTCGAGAGTTTCTGCTGGAGCTGAGCCGGATCAAATAGCGCCTCTTTACACCCTGGGCACGCCTCGGCGCTGGGCATGTGGTACAAAAGCCAATAGACGAGCACGCCGGTGATGGACACGTACAACCACAGGGGCACCGTCCAGCGCGCCACAGCGGTATGCTGCGTGAACCGCTTGCGCCCGGCCAGCCAGAGTGTGCGCAACACTAAGGGCACGATCACAACAGCCAGGATCGTGTGGCTGATAAGAATCGCAAAATAGACTGGCCTGATCCACCCCGTTCCGGTAAACCGTATCGAGCCCACCTGCGCATGATACGTTAGATAGGAGATGAGGAATGCCGTCGAAACCGCGCACGCGCTGAGCATGCACAGCGTGTGGGCACCAATCTTCTTCGCCCGGATGCAGATCACCCCAGCCACCACCAAGACCGCGCTGGTGGCATTCAGGAACGCATTGAGGGTGGGCAGCATCGACACGCTCATTGAGCAGATCCCTCGGCGAGAAGCCACTTGATGTCCCCCTGAAGCCGGCTGAGGGTGTCCGCCTCCATCGCATCGTAGTAGCCGCGAATGGCACCCTGCTGATCCACTAACACAAACCGCACGCTGTGCGGAATGGGCTCTTCGACAGAACCGCCTTCTACAATCCCAAGCCGAAATCCTTCTCGAATCAACTGCGTGATGTCGCGCGGATCACCGGTGAGCAACTGCCAACGCTCCGGATTGATGCCGCTATGCGCCGCATAGGCCCGCATCCGCGCATGACGCTCGTACGAAGGATCCACCCTTACCGAGAGAAACTGCACCATTGGCGTACCCTGAAACGCCTTGGAGAGTGTAGCCATCCGACTCATCAGGAGCGGGCACTGCCCGGCACAACGCGTGAAGATAAAGTCGACCACCCAGACCTTTCCTTTGAGCGTGTCGTGAGTAAAGGTCCGCCCCTCCTGATCGATCAGTGAAAATGGGGGGACCTGCCGGGCTTGCGGCAGCGCATGAGCCACGGCGGGAGCAAGTGGAGGATGCGCAGAGATTTTATTCCATCCCAGTAAGCCTAAGAGGATCGGCAAATAGATGACCGAGGCGAGAAATAGCTGCCGCGCACTTTGCGATGATCGACGCAGAGCCGTCCGCACGGCCAGCGCAAAAAATAAGACGCTGAGGATCAGCGCTCCAACAACATACCCTGCTCCGCCCAGCCCCACCACACCAGGAAACAGGCTCACCGGCACCAGGGCCAATCCGTACAATGCGGTTTGCCGAGCGGTCGCATAACCATGGGTTTCCATGACGGGCAGCATGCGCATGCCGGCTCGCGTATAGTCTTCATGAAATAGCACGGCGATCGCCAAAAAGTGGGGCAGCTGCCACACAAACAACAGGGCAAACAGCGCCCACGCCTCAACCCCTAGCGCATTGCGGGCGGCGGCCCACCCAATCATGGGCGGAATCGCACCGGGAATCGCTCCCATGAGGGTGCACAGCGGCGTGCGTCGCTTCAGCGGCGTGTAGGCTAAGAGATACGTGAGAGCGGCGGCGATAGCCAGCATCGCGCTGAGCCAATTCACCAACAGCCCTAACCATGCGACACCCCAGATCATCAGCAGCCACCCGAAGCGATAGGCCTGGGAGGGGCTCAGCCGCCCAGTGGGCAGCGGTCGCGCTCGCGTGCGCTGCATTTTGGCGTCCGTCTCGCGCTCCATCCATTGATTCAGCGCGTTCGCACCGCCGACGACTAGCCAAGTGCCGATCAGGGCGAAGAGCCCTGTCAGCCACTGAGCCGACTGGCGCATCCCCAACCAAAAGCCGATCCCTGTCGTCAAGAGTACGAGTGCGGATAGCCGCGGCTTCGTCAGCTCAAAAAATGGGGACAGCCACCGATTTCTCAAGCCACGTCGTGAGGGAGAAAATCGGTGGCTGTCCCCGATTTCCCAGCTCAGGATGAGCAGCTGGGCGAGGACCAGCGCACCGGCGGCTTGATGCGCCGTGCGCCACCACGCCGCGCCGCGATGGAAGAAAACCGTGAGACCCAACACAATTTGCAGTGCGAGCAGAGCCGCCAATCGCCAAGCATGACTGTGAATCAGCGGTCGCGGCAGAACCAGCACCCGTCGAACCAGCCAGCCAACAGCCGCCAGTAGCATACCCGCCCCAATGATGTGTTCTGTGACCGCCAGGCCGGTGTGCCGAATGATCGCACCCAAGAGGAGTTGCGCGACAGCGAGCGCAAGGGTCACACGGGCGAGTGCGCACAACGACGGCCATCCTTGATCTGCGAGAACATGAGGCGGCTGCTGCCATCCTGGCCGCGTAGCATACGCCAGCGCAACGACCAGGCAGAAGATGGTTTGTCCAAGGAGCGCGTGCGCAATCGACACCACGGGTGGCAGCAACAGCAGCACCGTCAGGCCGCCCAAGAACGCTTGCACCACGACGGCGCCCAGTGCGGTGTAGCCAAGTCGGCGAACCCACCGACGAGGTTCCTGTTTCCAGAGCCACCCGGCCAGCCCAAGGATCATGAACCCAACAAGTGCTGCCACCATTCGATGGCCATGTTCATACAAAATGCCGCCTACCATCGGCGGAAACCATGTGCCATAGGAGAGCGGCCAGTCCGGCACCGCTAATCCGGAATCCGTCGAGGTCACCATCCCACCTGCGATCAGCAGGCACCAGGTCATGCCGGCTGTCGCGATCGCGTAGCGATGGAGGGTCCGTGTGGCTGGTTTCATCACTTGTGTAGGACGCTGGCGCGTCCTGATGTTACGTCTTCACGTCTTGCGGCAGCCAGTCGTGGTTGGACTCGTTGCACTCGCTCACCACGATCCTGAGCGAGGCTAACAGCCGAGTCGAAGGATCGTCCTTGCGGCTAATTGGCGGCTTCCTTTATGACTTGACGTCTTGGGGAAGCCAATCCTCTTTTCTTCCGGGGACGCTATACTCGTAGGGGCCGTGGTACACCGTGGGGGTCTGGGCAAAGTTGCCATGGGGGGGTGGTGAGGCGGTCCTCCATTCCAAGGTATTGGCTTGCCAGGGGTTTTCACCGGCGACTTTCCCGCGGAACATGCTCCAGAAGAAGTTGATCATGAAGAGCAGCTGGGCCAGTCCTAAGCAGAAGGCGGAAATCGTCATCATGCGATTCAGCCCGCCGACCTGGGCCAGGTGCGTGTACTGCGTATAGTCATAGATGCGCCGCGGCATCCCGGCAACGCCAAGAATAAACATGGGGAACATCACCGCGTTGAAAAAGATGAAAGTCAAGAGCCAGTGCAGTTTCCCCAGCTTCTCGTTGAGCATTCTCCCGAACATCTTGGGAAACCAGAAAGTAATCCCGGCAAAAATTCCAAAGAGGCTACCTCCGAAGTAAGCGGTGGTGTCACCAGCAAAGACCACGAAG
>CAYNXT010000056.1:0-10956 GCA_964401235.1 uncultured Planctomycetales bacterium | reverse complement strand
TGTTAGCTCTCCTTTGCCACTGCGCAAAATGAGCGCAAGAGCAGCTTGATGACATGCCGCTTGGGCTCTCGCTCGTTCCCAGAAATCCTGAGACTCGACACTTGCAGCGGACGATCATCAGCCTCCACGAGGCTCAGGAACGTGCCCAGCTGATGATAGCCTGCCAAGGCATCAATCTGAATGGGAATTTCCTTATAGAGCGTCAACTGGCTTGTCGGAGTTGCATCGACCTCTCCCAACGGCCGCTGAGGGAACACCGTCTGGATTTTCACCCCGGTCTTGCTGGCCAGGCCTGAGAGCTTTTCAATCACTGCAGGAATCTGCTCTTCGGTGGGGAGCGTCTGCCGGAGCGTCTTGACTCGCGCGAATGCTTGCTCATGCTGCTGGCGGATGGCGACATCATTGGCCGTGGCGCGCTCAAAGGCTTGCAACTGCGTCTTGGCGGTACCGATGGCCTGTCCTAACTGCGAAACCTCTTTCATGAGCGGACTGATCACATACGTAAAGAGCACGTACAGGACGAGCACCCCCAAGAACGCAGCCAGCGCAATGCTCTTTCGATCACGGACGGAAAGGGCTAATTTCATGAGGCCTCCTCATGAAACGCGCAAGTTAGCGTAAACTGCACCAGCTCGACCTCCCCGTCTTGAACGCGCTTGATGGACTCAATTTGAATGTCTTTCACGGCTGAGGAAAAATCCGGATTAGCTTTCAAATCCTGCACCAGTCGACCAATCCGTACGGTTTCAGAGCCACCTTCAGCAATCGCCGAGCCTTGAATCACCAATCCTTTGGCGCGATCGAGATTTAATTCTGTATACCATACCCCTTCCGGGGTCACATCGGACAACACATTGAGCCGCTTCGCCCAGCGATTGTGGATCCCCCCTTGCACCTTTTGCAACACTTCTTCCTGAGCCCGCAGCTGTTGTAACTCACTTTGAAGCCGGTCGACTTCGAGCTTTCGAGGTTGCAGCGCTTGAATTTTTGCATTGAGACCATTCAATTGCGCGCGCCGGACTTGAAGCGGAATAAACAGCAGAAGAATAAACACAAACAGGCCGCCTCCGACCACCCAGAGGATGGGCGCCCGATGAAGCTGATCCACTTGAGATAGGCCGGTCTTCCGCGCGCTATTAGGCAACAGATTGATCTTCAACATAGAATCCATTCCAACATCTCAGATAACACCACAGAAACACAGAACTCCACAGAGACACAGAACGCTCTTCGGTGGATGTACTCTGTGTTTCCGTGGGCTTCTGTGACATCTGTGGTGTGAATGGGATGCATTCTAGTTATTCCGTCCTCAACGCTAAGCCGTAGGCGACCGCAAATTGGCCTGAGAGGCCGCCAACAGGGCTCCAGAGCGTCACTGGCTGGGTGAGCAGGCTCTTCAATCCTTCGAGAAATGCGGACGATTGACTCAACCCCCCGCTTGTCAAAATTTCACTTGGGGGTTGGCCGAATCGGTTCTCAAAATAATCAAAGGAAAGTTGCAATTCAGTCGCCAGCGCTTCGACCGCTTGCTTCATCGCGCCTTGCACGTCAGGTGTCACCTGATTCTTCGTTAATTGCTCCTTGATGGCGGCCTCCTCAAGTCGAGTCTGATTGGCAAGGCTGCGCACAAGTTTTTCCGCCCCCCATGGAATATCACGCACCAGATAGGGCGAGCGCCCTTGGAAAATGACCACGTTGGTTAATTGTGCGCCGATGTTCACCAGTGCACGGGCTCCTGCAGCCTCCTGCCCATTGGCCGTTGCCAGAAATGCATTGGCCAGGGCCAGCGCATCCACATCAACGATCGCCAGCTCCGCCCCGGCACGCTTGGCCCAATCTCTGCGCCGCTCGATTAAGTCCTTCTTGCAGGCCACGATGAGGACCCACATCTTATTCGCTTCTGCAGGACCCAGCATTTCGCCATCAATCTCGACATCTTGGATATTGAAGGGCAGGTAGCGCTGGGCTTCAAACGAGAGCGCAGCTTTCATTTCGGAGGGTTTGAGGGCGGGCATCTCGACCACCCGCATGATCACCCACTGGCCGCTCACGCCAACATTGACCTGTTTTACATTAAGTTTTAAGGCGGCGAGCGCCGATTTGATCGCTTCCGCCGAATCCGCCTCTTCATTGTGCAGGGGAACAATTTCCTGAGCAAGAATCGGCCGTGGGCCTGAGCCCTTGCGCGGACCGAGGACAAGAAGTTTGACTGAGGAAGATCCGATATCCACGCCGATTGTGGCCTTCACTTCAGAGGCTTTGACGGTCGAGAGCCGCTTGACTAGGTCAACGACCTGCGTCAAGGGCTTAGGCAATGAGGGCGAGGGCATGCGGGGTTAGTTATTCCGCAGCTTGACGCGCGAGGTGAGCAAGCCGGTGGTTTGATTGCCACCTGGAAGCGCTGCATTTTGATACATGATGTTGAGATTAATCGTCACCACATTGGTATTGGCAGGCGCAGGAGTCCATGAGAACGAACTTGGATTCGCTCCTGCCGTTACCACATTGTTCGCGAGCACGCGGCACGTAGGCGCCACACAGTTTGCAGGCGGAATCTGTACCTGCGTTCCCTCGTAGCGAATTAGCTGGTTATCCGTAGTAGCAGGATTATTATCTGGATTAAGAAGAAAGCCGTAATGCACCCAGTTCGCAGCGTTGGCAGGCTGACGCCCATCTCCCCATTGAATCGCCCCTGCGTTAAAACCCATGGCCACCTGAAAATTGAGCTGCTGTTGATTGATACACGCAGCCCCAGCAATATCGGCATTGCACGAGACGTTTCCCGATTCTCGCAACTCGCGCACCATATTGTCAAATCCTTTTCTTGCCTCTTGTTGGACCTGAATATACGCATCAGAGGAAAGATAGGAGGTGCGCCCTGTGAGAAATGTCGTGATCAACCCGCCGCCAGTGATAAGAAAGAGCATCATCACCATCAACATCTCCACCAAGGTGAACGCCTTTTTATACGCTACCCCTTGACACCACAGAAACACAGAAGCGCCACAGAAGCACAGAGAACCCCCCGTCGAGAGATCCTTCTGTGTCTCTGTGGATTTCTGTGGCTTCTGTGGTGTCACCATGGGTTTTGAAATGACTTGTAGGCTCATCGGCAGGTCACCAGGGTGGTCAACATCGCTTGGGACTCAATAACCCCATCGTTATCTATATCATTCCACATCAGTGTTCCAGGTGGCGGACCAGGAGGCGCGGCTCCTGCTGCTTCAGCGGTCTGCATCAATAGGTCGTCCCAAAGTGGCGCTCGAAAGCTTCTCGCTACTCGAAACTCTTGGCCATTGACGGTGCCGCCCATGGTGCGTTGATCTTGAGTCCAACCAACGGCCACGGTCACACGAATTGGATTAAACGTCGTATTCACGTTGGCCTGAACCCTCCACTCATTGGTCCCAACCTGAGCAGGATTTGGACCAATCGCTCGCGTTCCGCAAAAGTCGGCGTTGGCGGTTCCGCCGTCTTCATCCTGGCAGGTCACCACCACGAGCTCAGAAGCGTTGCGGTTAGCGGCTGGTAAGACTCGATTCACGGTCTTACCTCCCCCCACTCCCTCCAGCCAAGCGTTCCAGCTGGTGTTATTCGGAGGTAGCACGGTCGGAATCTGGCAGCCGGTATTTTGCCGGCGAATCTCTTCCATGACTCTCGTCGCATCATTCATAGCGGCTGTGAGGTTTCGCGCATTGGTATTTAAAAAAGTTTGGCCGAAAAATGCCCCCAGCAGCGCCACCACGACAATCGTCATGATGGCTGAGCCGAGCAAGACTTCGACTAATGTAAACCCACGAGAATTCATGCCAATACCCCATCACACCACAGATAACACAGAAATCCACAGAAACACAGAGGACATCCCTCGAAGAAACCTTCTGTGTCTCTGTGGTATTCTGTGGTTCTGTGGTGTCCTCATCATGAGCGGCATGTGACCAACGTTGTCAACATGGCTGGAGAATCAATCACGCCAAGCGTATCAGCTGGCATAGGAAGCGCATCGTTTGGCGTTAACGCCCCTGCATTGAAACCGCATTCTCCGATAGTCCGATTACGTTGGCGCCAGCATACCGATACAGTAACACGAATAGGATTATCAGGCGTATTGGGGCCTGCTGCATGCCACTCTGCTCCCATCTGATTCGCCGGACAATACTCAGCCCCTGTCCGATCCTGGCACGTCACCACAATAAGCTCAGTCGTAGCCGGCGTGGGCTGAATGCTTTTTAAGCCACCCGCCCCGGTTAACCACGCATCCCAACTGGTAAATCCGACGGGAGGGCTAATTGTCGGATTGGTTCCAGCGCAAGGACTGTTTTGCAAACGAATCTGCTCAATGACTCGGTTGGCATCCTGGACTGCCAGCGAGAGGTTCCTCGCATGTTCGTTCAAAATGCCCTGGCCGAGATAGGCCCCGAGAATCGCCGTCGCCGCCACCACCAGCGTCAGCGCCCCCAGCACAATCTCGATCAGGGTAAAACCCGAGTTATCCCTATGAGAGCCGTGGTTTGATAACATTCTACCTACCTATACTTCTCTTCTAGTGAGAGAACGGAGACGACCCAACGCTAAACGTTGGGTCGTCCCCCTGTTTCAGCAGCCCATTCTCAACACAGCTTCGGCAGGAGTGAGAGTTGTCCACTCCTCTTCGCCTCAGGTGCACGCCGCAGGAACACCGGCTGTAGTAATGGGAGGCCAGTTTGGTCCAGCAGCAACGGTCGAGGCAGCCGCCGCATTGGCGCAGTGACGAATCACACCAGTCTCATTCGTAAAGAAATCACGTGTCCCCGTTGTTCCAGCATTCTGGGCACGGGCTATAATAGTATATGTTGGCCCTCCAGCAGCTCCAACATACTCATAATTATATCCTTGTATTAGCGCTGGTGTTGTAGCAGACATTACCGCACAGAACCCTGCAGGACCAAAATCAGGTTCTGGCGCGACACCTGCTGTACAACCGGGAGTCGCATCATACATCGCTTGCCATGTAGCACCAGCGGGGTACACCTGATTCACGCTACGAAACATCTCAAGCGAAGACATCATAGCGCGCAGATTTCCGATCGCAGCGGACTCATTCGCGGTGGTGCGGCCACGCAACACATTCGGAATCGCGATGGCCGCCAGCAAGGCGATGATCGCGACGACGATCATGATTTCTACGAGGGTAAACCCTCGTTCAGCCATTCGTTTCATGTTAGTGCCTCCTGTTAACAATCAACCCTGAACAATGAACAATAAAGCCTTTCCTCAACAACTCACTATCCACTTTCTTTCACGTCCTTCACTTCGGTTCTCTCCTCACCTCCTTTAGCTTCACCGGTTACACACCATAAAAAATGCCATTACCGATGGGTAATGGCTCTAGCAAATGCTCCCAGCGGCAACCCAGCCACCCTGTGTTGTGAAAGTAGACATTTCCGCTTGAGGACCTGCGCGCTTCACCCGGGAAGGCTGTTGCGCTGCTCTTGCGGCATTGCCTACTCGCTCTTTCCCACAGGGCCTGTAGCTTTCCCTGCCCGCCAGTCTACGATCAACTCACGAGCAGCCCCACCTGCTTCTCAGCAGGCGGGCGACCCCGCCTCACGGCGAGTGTGGCTTTCACGCTCTACCTAATTGTCAATGTAACTATGCCATACAAATCTGTTTACGGTCAAGCCCTATTTTTTATTGGCCGACGAGGGTTGAGATCTTAAAGACCGGCAGAAATAAGGCGATGACGATGCCGCCGATGATGACCCCTAGCACGGCGATGACCAAGGGTTCAATGAGGCTAGTGAGTCCGGTGACGGCGGCGTCGACTTCGCTCTCATAAAAATCGGCGATCTTGGTGAGCATCTTCTCGAGCTCACCGGTTTTTTCACCCACGGCGATCATGCGAGTGACCATGGCCGGAAACACCTTGCTCTGCGAGAGCGGCCCGGCGATGTTTTCCCCTTCTTTGATGCTGGAGCGAGCGGCCATCACGGCTCGCTCAACGACCTTATTCCCCGATGTCTTGGCGACAATCTCAAGGGCGCCGAGGATCGGCACGCCAGACTTTACGAGTGTGGCCAGTGTTCGAGCAAAGCGCGCAATGACGACCTTTTGAAGAAGTTTTCCGATGAGTGGAAACTTGAGTGTCGTCTTATCAAACCACAGACGTCCTGCCGGCGTGTTGATATACAGACGCAGGAGGAAGATCCCGACAAAAAGTGCGACGATCTCCATGACCAAGTAGTTGCGCATGAAGTCGCTCAGACTCAAGAGCATTTGGGTTGGCATCGGCAACTGGCCGCCCAGGGAGGTAAAGATCTCCTTAAACTTTGGCACAATCACGATCACCAGAAAGCTCGTGATCCCGAAGGCTAATAGCGAGACAAAAGCCGGATAGAAGAGGCTGGCTGAAACCTTGCGCTGGAGTGAAGTCACTTTTTCAAGATAGCCGGCGACGCGATCCAAGATTTCATCCAGACGGCCGGATGATTCACCGGCTCGGACCATGTTGACAAAAAAGTCAGAAAAGGCCCTGGGATGCCGGCCCATCGCTTCGGAGAGGCTCGCCCCGGCCTCAACATCGTCTCGGATTTTTTTCATCACAGTTTTAAAAGCTGGGGAATCCATCTGCTCAGTCAAGACATCCAGCGATTGGGCAATGGGAATCCCGCTATCCACCATGGTGGCGAGCTGGCGGGCGAAGATCACCAGGACGTCGGCTTTGATTTTGGGCTGGCCGATCTTCAGGAGCGCGGATTTGCCTTTCTCGCGTTCATCGATGGAGAGGATGACAAACTCCTGCTTCCAGAGCTGGTCAATGAGGGCGTTACGCGACTCGGCATCGATGCTGCCGCTATGGGTCTTCCCTCCCTTATCCTTTACAACATAGGCAAATGTAGCCATAGCTCTCTCACCCTCTTCCTAGCTTATTCCTCCGTCGTCACGGCTAAAATTTCTTCGAGTGTGGTCAGACCCTTTTCCGCCTTCTTGAGGCCATCTTGATGCAGTGTGATCATGCCCAATTCTTTGACCGCGTAGTTCTTGATTTCCCATGACTGGGCGCGAGACACCACCAGATCCCGAATATGCTCATCGATTTGAATCACTTCGATGATGCCCATCCGGCCGTGGTAGCCGCTATTGCTGCAATGCCGGCACCCAACCGGTTTGTAGAACGCAGCATCCTTACTCGGCTGGATTCCCAAACGCTCCAATAACTGCTTAGGAGGCTCGATGTGCGCACGGCATTTCACACACAGCTTTCTGACCAGCCGCTGCGCCTCGATGAGCGTCACGCTGGAGGCCACCAGAAACGGCTCAACCCCCATATCGATCAGACGGGTCACGGCGGAGGGAGCATCATTGGTGTGCAGCGTGGAGAGCACCAGGTGGCCGGTCAGACTGGATTTCATGGCAATATCAGCCGTTTCAAAATCACGAATCTCACCGATCATGACGACATCCGGCGCCTGGCGCAAGATCGCCCGCAATCCGCCGGCAAAGGTCAAGCCGACGTCGGTGTTGACCTGGACCTGGGTAATCCCTTCAATCTGGTACTCGACGGGATCTTCGATTGTGGTCAGGTGCTTGCCGGGCTGGTTCAGCGCATTAAGAATGGAATAGAGCGTGGTTGATTTTCCTGAGCCGGTAGGTCCGGTCACGAGGATCATGCCATAGGGCCGCTTGACCGCCCCCTTGAACTGTTCGATAGACTCCAGAGTAAACCCAAGATGATCCAAGCCAATCGTGAGATTCGATTTATCCAGCAACCTCAGCACAACCTTCCCACCATGCGTGAGAGGGAGAAATGACACGCGAAAGTCCACCTCTCGCTCATCCAGTTTGACTTTAAAGCGACCATCTTGGGGAACACGCCATTCCGTAATGTCGATTCCGGATATGATCTTCAGTCGAGTCAACACCGGGTTTTGAACCGCCTTGGGAAGCTTGTGCGCTTCAAGCAGGTGGCCGTCAATCCGGTAGCGGATGCGCAAGAGTTGTTCCGTGGGCTCCAGATGAATATCTGAGGCATGGCGGCGCATGGCTTCAATGAGCAAGAGATTAATGACCCGCACTACGGGTGCTTCTTCATCCCCTCGTTCATTGAGAAGCAACGCCACGGCGGTATCTAAGCTGCCGTCATCAGTGGCTTGGTCTTCCTTAGGGGCTTCAGGAGCCAAGACCGGCTGGTTCCCATACCACTGCTCGATGGCTCGGCTGATCTCGGTTTCTGAAGAGAGCACCGGGTCAATCGAAACCTGCGTGGAGGCCTTCAGATCGTCGATGGCAAAGATATTGAGCGGATCGGACATGGCGACCATCAGCCTGTCCCCGGCTTTGCTCAGCGCGACCATATGATAGCGACGAGCCAGGCGCTCGGGGATCAGCTTGACCACGGCAGGATCCACCTTGAATTTCTCCACAGAAATCGTGGGCATACCCAGTTCTCTGGCCAGGAGCTCGGTGAGCTTGCTTTCTGAGACCACGCCGCGATCGATCAAGAGCTGCGCAAAGCTTTTGCCATTGCGCGACGCTTCGGAGGCGATTTTCTCCAACTGCTCTTTCGTCGTCACCTTCTGGCGGATCAGCAACTCTGAGATGCGCTGCTTAAAGCTCGCCATGGCATCCTCTACTCATCCACCGAACCGCCGATGGTCGTGCGGAAGACTTCCTCAAGCGTGGTGATGTGCTGCGTGACTTTTGCCAGCCCCTGCTCTCGCAAGGTCTTCATGCCTTGCTTGCAGGCCATTTTTTCCACGTCCCGTTCGGGCGCGCGGTGCACCACGAGCTCGCGGATCTCCGGCGTCATGACCAGCGTTTCTGCAATGACTTCTCGACCCGTATAGCCGGATTGGAAGCAGGAGCGGCATCCGCTTCCCCGCACCAACTCCAATGGTTCGTCCTTGTCATTCAGCAGACCGAGCTTCTCCGCAACGTTCTTCGTGGGAGTATACGCCTCTTTGCACTTGAGACACACCTTGCGCACCAGCCGCTGCCCGATCACCGCCATCAAACAGGAGTTGATGAGAAACGGCTCCATCCCCATGTTGATCAAGCGCACAATCGAGCCGGCCGCATTGTTCGTATGCAGCGTGCTGAGCACCAGATGGCCGGTCAATGCCGACTTGATGGCCATGTCGGCTGTTTCACCGTCACGGATCTCTCCGACCATGATGACATCAGGGTCTTGCCGCAGAATCGAGCGCAGCGCCTTGGCAAACGTCAGCCCGACATCAGCGCGGACATTGACCTGGTTGATGCCTGCGATTTCAAACTCGACCGGATCTTCGACCGTGACGATGTTCTTATCAGGGCTGTCAATGAGCTTCAGCAGCGAGTAGAGCGTGGTGGTCTTTCCGGAGCCGGTTGGGCCGGTGGCTAGCAGCATCCCATGGGGCCGCTGAGCGCAGTGCTTGAGCTTTTCAAGATCCCGCTCGGAAAACCCCAGCGTGTTGATGTTGAGCTTGATTTCTCCTTTATCCAGAATGCGCAGACACACATTGCCTCCGTAGACCGACGGCAAGATGGAGACGCGAAAGTCAATCAACCGCTCGTCGACCTTGAGCGTGAAGTGCCCGTCCTGCGGCAGCCGCCGCTCGGCGATATTGAGCTCGCTCAGGATCTTGATGCGCGAGACGATCGCCGCATGGAGGTGCTTGGGAGGGGCCGGGGCTTCTTGGAACACCCCGTCAATGCGATACCGGACCCGCACGGTCTTTTCGTGCGGCTCGATCAGCACATCCGAGGCGTGCATCCGCACGGCCTTGATGACCACGGATTCGGTGTATTTCACGACCGGTGCTTCTTGCGTTTGGCTGAGCAGCTCTTCTGCGCCGGCGTCATGATCCAACTCCGACGCCTGAGAAATTTTCAGCGAGGCGGACTCGGCCTGTTTGGTCATCTCCCGCAACGTTTCCTCCACCCCGGTGCCGTAATAGAGGTCAATCGCGTCACGGATTTCCTGCTCCGTCGTGAGCATGGGGTTAATCGAGAGGCCGGTCACCGTGGCAACCGTATCCAACGCAAAGACGTTGAGGGGATCGGACATAGCGACCGTCATCGTCTTGCCGATGCAGGAAACAGGAACCACTTGATATTGCATGGCAAGATCCCGGGAAATCAGGCCCCTCAGATCCGGATTGAGCTTTATCCGGGAGAGTGCGATGGGGGGGATCCCCAACCCCTCGCTGAGCGTGGCCAGCAAATCCTGTTCTTTGACAAGACCCTTTTCAATCAGGATTTTTTGCAGGCTGCCGCCTTCGGAACGCTGAATGGTGAGTGCTTGGTCAAGCTGCTCTTGGGTGACGATCTGCCGTGTGAGCAGCACTGAGACAATGCGATCCTTGAGGCTGGACATTTCCGTTAGCCGGTTGAGCCCGTTCGCCGGTTAGGCCCGTTCGTACCATGTTTATAGCAGCGATCGATGGCTTTGGTGATATCGGAGGGCGTGCTGACAAAGGTCTGCACGACGCATTTGGTCAGCAGCTCCACATCCTCAATCGCCTGCACATTGGAGGGATCGGCCATCGCTAAGGTGAGGGCGTTGCCGATTCGATCGATGGGCACCAAGCAATACTGCCGGGCGATCTCCTCCGGAATGATGGCGGTGATGCCGTTATCGATCTCATAGTTCTCAAGCGGCAGGTACGGAAAGCCGTATTGAGCCGTCAGGGCTAAGGCAATCTCTTCCTCGGTGACAAAGCCCAATCGGACGAGGACTTGGCCCAGCAGCCCGCCCACCTCTTTTTGCTGGGCGAGGGCTTTCTCAAGCTGCTGCTGGCTAATGAGCCCTCGCTCAAAGAGCAGCTCGCCGATTCGTTTGGTAATAATACGCTTTCTCATGGCGACTCAACACCCTTGTGCTAGCGGTTCATCAACCGTTTCAGATCCTCTGTATCGCTCGATCGGGCGAAGGCCTCTTCAAGACTGATCACCCGGTTCACATACAGGTCGTAGAGCGTCTGGTTCATCGTCCGC
>CAYNXT010000055.1:7795-11191 GCA_964401235.1 uncultured Planctomycetales bacterium | reverse complement strand
CGCCAGGCCAGCTCTTCTAAACTCTCATAGCCTTCCAAGCATTGATCAATGTGCAGTTGCTCAAATAGCGCCTGGGTGGAGGGATAGTGTTTCGTAACCGCGTTGGCGCTCATCGAGCCGGAAATGCCGACTCGAGGACGCCGAAACCCTTGGGGAGTGGTAAATAGGTGGGCATTGAAATGCCACCGGATCCGATGCGCCATCGCACACCTCCGCGTGTCGCAGCCGCTTGCTTCTCGCTTCCGCGGCCCAGCCTTAGGCTCGGCAAGGCACCGGGAGCCCTGCCGTCAGCAGTCGTCGTGTCCGGGTAAGGAAGGAACTTCTACGAGTAGACTACGCTTCTGAGGAGGCACTTGGCAAGCAAAATTACTAATCTTATTTCGCGCTAAGCTGCAGACGGACGAGGTCGTAGACGTGACGACGATGTTCGATGGCGAGAATGCGCAGCTCGCGCTGCTCAGGGCAGATCTCATAGACGATACGAAACGACCTGATGCGATACTTCCAGAATCCTTTCAGCTCCCGCTCAAGCGGCAGGCCGGCACGGGGGTCGGTGCTGAGTACACGCAAGGCTCGTTTGAGATCCGGCTTGATCGTCGGAGGACGGTGGGTCGCGACATCAGCCACATGTGGTGGAAGTCGCGGCTGGTACACCATGAAGCTAACGAGAGCGGGATCGCCGCCGAGGTAACGAAACGATAAGCGGCTCGCCGAATACGGTCTCAAACGACTGGCCTTTGCCGCCCTTGGCGAAATAGGAGAGGCTCCGATGCAACTGGCGCATCATGGATGGATCGCTCAGGACATCAAGTGTTTCTCGAAGCTGTTCATACTCCTCATAACTCAGCAGCACCGCGGCAGGCCGGCCTTTGCGGGTCACAAGAATCTGCTGCTCGCGCTCCTGAAGGAGGCTCACCAGCTCCGGGAGATGTGTTTTGACTTCTGAAATCGGCAGCGTTTTCATCATGGAAACCCCACTTGACCAGAATTATGGTCTACTGGTAAGTATAGCTTGACCCGCACCGCCTGTCAACACCCCTTGGAAGATCGGGCGAAAGCGCTGATTCGTTCGGTGCTCGGCTCGACCAAGCCGGCTTCGGTAATGAAGGCGCGGATGAAGGACGCCGGGGTGACGTCAAACGCGGGGTTGGCCGCGCGAGCCGATTCGGCGCTCACACGGACCCGTTGCAACGATCCCTCGGCGGTCTTGCCCGTTACCCACAACACCTCGTCGGGATCTCGCTCTTCGATGGGGATGTCTTCTCCGGTCGGAGTGGAGAGATCAAACGTAGAGCGCGGGGCGGCCACATAAAACGGCACGCCATGGTGCTGCGCGAGCAGGGCCAGCGTATAGGTACCGATTTTATTCGCCGTGTCACCATTGGCGGCGATGCGATCCGCGCCGACGATCACGCAATCAATCCGTCCTTGGCGAAACAGCCAGCCGCTCGCGGTATCCGCGATAAGCGTGCACGGCACCCCTTCTTCGCCCAATTCCCACGCGGTCAGTCGCGCGCCCTGCCCTCGAGGGCGCGTCTCGGTGGCATATACCGAGGGCTGCTTACCTAATCGATGCGCGCGATACACCGGGGCGAGTGCTGAGCCCCAATCGGCGAATGCCAGCCACCCGGCGTTGCAGTGCGTGAGCACGCGCGCGCCGTGCTGCAGCAACGGCTCCCCAACAATCCCGATGCGCTCTCCGGCATTGGCGTTTTCATCGGCTAGACGCTCGGCCATGGCAACGGCTACCTCTCGCGCCCGCACCACATCCGTTTCCTTCCGGGCCGCTGCACAAACCTGTTCGACCGCATAGAACAGATCGCGCGCGGTGGGCCGCGTTGCGCGAATCGCTGAAGCCGCTTCCTCAAGTGCATCCTGCCACCGCTTGGCAGGCGCAGCCGGCAGCGCCTGGGCTACGGCATAGCCGGCGGCGGCGCCAATTGCTCCTGCTCCGCGCACCGCCATCGTCTTGATGGCCTCGGCTGTCTCCTGGTAGCTTGGGCACTGCAGAATCGTAAAGCTCGATGGTAGCGCACGCTGGTCGATCAGATGCACGATGGCTCCTTCCATCCACACGCTGCGATAGTTGCGACCGCCCACACGCATCGTTAGGACATCTGCTCCACAGGACGTGCCGCGCGCCGTGGCTTCGGCTCTCTCACAAATCGGGAGGGTGTGCGATGTTTTCGGGTGACTTCAAAGGCCAGGTTGCGGCCAAAGAGCAGTCGGGTTTGAGCATCCACCGCCGGAGCCGAGCCGATGAGCGCGCTGATGAGCGGCACAAAGAGCCATTGCAGCCAGATGCTCAAGCGCTTGCCCCAGGAGAGCACGGTAATGGGCTTGGGCAGCAACCCATGACTAATAATCACGCATAACACCAGCGACACGGACGTCATGGACAGCAACACCCCGGTCAGTTGGGGCAATTGAAACCCGATGACCGTCCCGCGAAACAGGTACCCGCCGACGATCGCTGGCAACGGAGCAAGAAAGGTCAGGATGATCGACCACGTGGCCCAGGTCCAGTGTCCCTCCAAGAGCCAAAAGGTTTTCCGAAGCTTCGTCCACCAAGAAATTTCCGGATGGCGCGCAAACCCCGCCAGAAGCATGGGGACATTCTCCACGCCCCAGGCCCATCGCCGCTTTTGCCGGTACTGCACCAGCAGCGTATGCCACCACGTGCGACCGACGGCGATATCCATGGACACCGTCGTCGGCAGCGGCACGACGCGATACCGGCTGCCGTAATGCAGGAAAGCTTTCCAGAACACCGCCGAGTCATCCGAAATCATATTCACCGGCCAATAACCGATCGCCACCAGCGTTGCAAATGAGAGGCTATGGCTGGAAAAGGTCACGAACCGATCCGGCCGCATGCTATCGATCAACTCCCAGAAGGAGGAGCCGATTTCAATGACGCGCGCAAATGCCGGCGCATCCCAAAAGTTATTGTGATAGACCGGAATCGGCTGGTAACTGGCTTGCATCGGCTGCGGGCTGGTCAAATACGCGTGACTTAAACAGGCGAAGTAATCCGGGCTGGCACAGGTATCGGCGTCAAAACAGGATACCAGAACTTGCTCGTAGGGGATGCGCCGCTCATCAAGCCACACCCGCATTTGCTTAGCCGCATACGTCGCGTTCGCGCCCTTGACCCGTGCCTCTCCTGGAAGGTATTCGGGATGCACCGAGACCAAGAACCCGCCGAAACGCTCAGCATAACTGCGCTGCAACTCCTGCCCCATCGCCAGCGCGCTTGGCCCGCTGCGCGCTTCCACGGCTAATACCACGACCATGCGAAGGTGATCGTACTGGGCCTTGAGCAAGGCCTGAATCGACGGTTCGACGATCTCTCGCCCCTCACCGCCCATACGCTCGCGCAGCGATCGATCATGC
>CAYNXT010000055.1:859-7785 GCA_964401235.1 uncultured Planctomycetales bacterium | reverse complement strand
ACCTGCCGGGCGCGATGCAATCGCCCATAGCCCAGACTCAATAAACATACGCCATAGAACATGCGCAGCACCCAGTACCATTCAAACGTGATGAGGGCGAGGGCCGCGGCCGTGGGAGAGACAAGACTCAGCCCGGCACAGCCGATCAGCGTCGCCCACGTCAGAGAGCCTGGGAGGATCATCCCCACTCGGCGCCACCCTCGTTTAGAGGACATCGTGAGAAGCTCCGTTCGGGGAGGGGCTGGCCGTAAGGAGATCAAGCCGCTTGGCGATCCATTCATTCCGAATTCCCGTCTTCACGGATTCGGCGAAAAAGAGCCGGCCGCGGGTGGCATCGTAGTAGCAGAGGGAGAGCGGACGACTCAATTCATAAATCTTCGCGGGACTACTGACCAGGCCATCATCAATCGACACCGACAAGACGCTATTGATCGTGACGATCACGACGTTGCGGCCGTCTTTATGCCAAAAGCTATTGAGCACTCTGGCTCCGCCGCGATACAGCTCGGTCTCGCGCAAGGCCATGCTCCAGCTGCGCCAGGGCTCCTCGTCAAAGCCGACAATCCACACTCGATCGGCTTCCCAGCGCAAGAGCGCCCCACCCTTCGGTGCGAGTTTCTCCCGATTCGTTCCCTGCAGCGACGGCAGCATCGGCGAGGACAAGAATGCCTCGGCCCCATAGGTGCGATGTTGTTGCAAGGCGCCGTCCTCTGCCAGTCGGACATTCACCGTCCCATCCTTCTCCATCCAGAAATCGGTAATCGCCTCATCCAGCAACTGCGTGACCAGCGGATTCGATGGAATGAGAAGAGTGGAGGCGAGGTTGCGCGCCTCTCCGCCGCGCAGGCTTACCGTGCGGCTCCAGGCGTAGTAGCCTGGCAGCAGCAGGCGGATGTGATACCGGCCAGGACGCAATCGCTCAAAGTTGGCAGGCGTGCGCTGTTCAAGCCGCTTCCCGTTGAGCTCAATGGCAGCTCCTGCAGGAGAGGTTTCCAGGACCAAGACTGCGGTGGTTTCGAGTCGCAGCGTACGCCAATTAAACGCGTAGCCGGTGGCCAGCGACCACAACGACGGCAACATGGCAAAGAAGAGCACCGCGAATACCGGAAAGAGTGCTCGCCGAACCCATCGCTGCCACCCCGGATTCAGGTTGAGTTGTAATTCGTTATCCATCACCTATCACCTGTCACCCATCACCTGTTGTTATTCGAGTGGCATTCCATGCCGCGCCGTATTGATGCTCACGGTTTTTGGCACGACGAACTGCAAGAGATAGTCCGGCCCGCCAGCTTTGGTGCCAAGACCGGACAATCGATGGCCGCCGAAGGGTTGGCGGCCAACCATGGCCCCGGTAATCGGGCGGTTGAAGTACACATTGCCCACATCAAATGCGCGCGCGGCCTGCTCCAAATGCGCCGGCGAACGAGAGTACACCCCGCCGGTCAGCGCATAGTCGGTATCGTTGGCGAGCTTCAGCGCTTCATCAAATGACGGCACGCGAAACACGCACACCAGCGGGCCAAACAGCTCCTCTCGAGCCAATCGATCTGTCCGGGGAAGATCAGCGATAATTGTTGGTCCGACAAAATACCCTTTGGCAGGCAGATGCTGCCGCTCAAGACTATGTAAGATCTTGCCAGCCGAGCGGGCATGGTCAATCGCCTCGTCTAAGCGCTGCTTGGCCTCGGCGTTAATCAGCGGCCCCATGTCGGTGGACGGATCAGCCGGATCGCCAAGCTGCAGCCGCGCGGTCGCTTCCACCAGACGAGCCACAAACCGCTCATACACCGCCTGATGCACGATCAACCGTGAAGCGGCTGAGCACTTCTGGCCGGCATAGCCAAATGCCGACTGCAGGCTACCGGTCACCGCCGCATCTAAGTCGGCATCCGCGTCGATGATGATGGCGTTCTTCCCACCCATCTCCGTCACGACATGCTTCACAAATCGCTGGCCTGAAGCGACGCGTCCGGCCGCCTCGAGAATAGAGAGCCCGACCGTCTTTGAGCCGGTAAACGCGATGAGGTGCGTGCCAGGATGCCGCACCAGTGCAGCCCCCACCTCTCCTCCGCTGCCAGGCAACAACTGCAGCGCGCCCAGCGGCACCCCGGCTTGATGCAAGAGCTGCACGATCTGAGCCGCGACAATCGACGATTGTCCTGATGGTTTAACGATGACCGCGTTGCCGCTGACTAGGGCCGCCGACGTCATGCCGGTGAGAATCGCCGCAGGGAAATTCCACGGTGAAATCACCACCGCGACCCCGCGCGGCACGTAGCCAAGCTGATTGCGCTCACCCCTCGGCTCCCATAGTTCTCGTCGCTGCGAAAGCCTCTCCATCTGCGCGCTGTAGTATTCAAGATACTCGATCGCTTCCACGACATCTGGGTCCGCCTCGCGCCAAGGCTTGCCGGTTTCCAAAATCGCCCAAGCGGTCACATCGGCTCGCCGCTGCCGCAGCAGCTGTGCTCCTCGGCGCAGGATGGCCACGCGCTCAGCGAGTAGCTTCTGGCCCCAGGCCGGTTGTGCCGCAGCGGCCAGGGCCACCGCCTGATCCACGTGTGCGGGCGTGGCTTGAGCCACCACGCCGAGTATGTCATCAGGATGAGCGGGGTTGCGCACCGTGAGCGTCGAGGCACTTTGCACCGGCCCGCTGCCCAGCCACAAGGGATACTGCTTGCCGGCGACGGCCTTGGCGTGTTGGATCGCGCGGGCGACACGCACGCGCGTGGCCTCATTGAAAAAATCTCCTAGCGGCTCTGGTTGCCACCCTTCAGGCCCTTTCATCGCCATGCCTCCATTGGAGGCTTGCGGCGGCTGCAGCAGTGTCTGGGCGGTTTCTTGTTGAAACAGTTCCTGCCGCAAGAACGATTCATTGGCCGTATTTTCAAGGATCCGCCTCACCAAGTAGGCCATGCCGGGAATCCGTTCGCCCACCGGCGTATACACGCGCACCGGATAGCCTCGCTCGATGATCGCCTCGTGCAGCGCATCGCCCATCCCATAGAGCAACTGAAATTCCAGGTGATCCTTTGCCAGTCCTAGCAGCTCAGCCGTCGCCATGGCATGAGCGATCGAACGCACGTTGTGCGAGGCAATGGCTGTCGTCACCGACGGATGGGCGCTGAGCAATCGAACACTCAAGCGCTCAAACGCCAAGTCTGTCTCGCCTTTGTCCGTGTAGACCGGGCATGGCCAGTAGTTGCGCTCGGCTTGCGCGACCTCGGCATCCCAGTAAGCCCCCTTCACCAATCGTACCGTCATGGTGCGCTCATGCGCGGCCAGCCAGGCCAGTAACCCTTCGACTGTCGGCTCAGCGTCGCGCAAATAGGCTTGGATCACGACACCAAGGGCCGGACCTCCTCGGCGCGCGGTGTCTTCCAGGAGCCGCCTAGCCAGGGCCAGTGTCAGATCGCGCAACTCATACTGCTCCATGTCCAGATTGATAAGGGCATGATGCTCCGTTGCCAAGTTCAGCAGGACGGACAAGTGTTGGGTCACTTCCTCGATGCTACGCTCAGGGTTGAGTGGATCAAACCGCGGGCTCAATGCAGAGGGCTTCAGTGAGAAATTGACTGGGGGGCCGCAACTTGGCACCCGCACCGCCTGATACGCCCGCCCCAGATCCTGCAACAGGCTGCAGCACTGCGTCATGTACGCTTGGGCTTCGGCTTCACTCACGACCTGCTCACCCAGCACATCCAGGCTGCAGCTCGCTCCGCGCGCCGCGAGCGTCTTCACGGTACCAGCTACCCCTTCCGGACCTGGAGTGGCAATAAATTGTCTGGCCACCTGTTCTACCGCCTGTCTGATGATGCCGGCAAGGGCGCCGCGGGTCAGGATGCCAGGCCGTGTGAGGCTTGCCCCAAGCCGCAGCGCTGGTGGCAGATGCAGATTATCGGTCGGAAAGTATTCTTGAATATGCTCGACGATCTCACGCGAGGTATGAAGACTGGGCAGGACGTCAATAAAGCGCAGAACAGCACTTTTAACCGCCGGATCGCCCAGGCACCAGGAGAGCACCTGGGAGGTCCAGCGATTCAACACCGACAGGTGAGTGTGATGGCGCTTGGCCGCCTCAAAGAGCTCCCGACCGATGGCCTGTGTGCGAGCTTCGAGTGCTTGCGGCTCAAGCCGAGCCTGGACGTGGGGAGTTGGAGCGGCCATAACGAGAGTAGTATAACACGATGGTCATGCGGGAGACGTCGAAGTCAGGAAGACGGGATTGAGGGTGTAGATGAACTGCCGGCCGCGTTTGCTCTTGCGAAGAATACCGAGCTCTTCCAGGTGGGCCAGGTCTCGCCGAGCCGTCTCATAGACGATCTTGAAATCCCGCTGGTACTTGGCGATTGTGCCCTGTTTCTCTTTTGAGGTCGTCACAAACCGCAGGAAGCGTGTTTGCCGCTCAGTCAGTTGAATATTGCGTTCGCGAATGGTGGCCACGAGCAGGTCCCGACGGTAGCGCTCAGTGATACGCTGCAGCATGACGTCGATGGCGCGCACCACGGACTCAGCCATATAGAGGAGCACATAGGTCATATCCGCCTCGTGATCCTCCATGTCCTTCAGCGCCTTGTAGTACCGCCCCCGCGTCTCTTGGATAATCGACGAAATGGAAAAATAGCGGAAAAACTCGTACTGGTGCTTCAGCAGATACCAGTAGAACATGGCCCGGGCCGTGCGGCCGTTCCCATCGGCGTAGGGGTGCACATACACGAGGTACGTATGAATGATGGCCGCCCGGAGAATGGGGTGGATAAAGGGCTGCCCCTGCCCCTGATTGATCCACCGAACCAATGCGTCCATAGATGGCTGCACCGTCGCGGCCGGCGGGGCTTCATAGATTGTCTCGCGAAGTTGGTTCACGACGAACACTGACCCGTCTCGAAATCGCCCTGCGTCTGCGTCGCGCTCCAACGTCTTGTCCGTCACCAAGCGCTGGATCGCATGCAGCAACTCGATGGAGCAAGGCGCTTCGCGCTGTTCCAGCACATACCGCATGACGCGGCCATTGTTAGCTACCATCTGGTCGCTGGTGTCTCGGGGTGGCTTGCCCTCTACAATCAACTCCCTGGCGCGCGCGATCGTTGAAAAAGCCCCTTCGATCACGCTGGAGAACATGGCTTCTTCGATCAGCGCCTGTTCCGTCAGCTCGGCTTGGATCTCTTCTTTGACGACATGGTAGAGGGAGTCTTTCCCACGTGAGTCTACGCGATGGAGGGACTCCTGCAGCGTCGGTGTGAGAACAAACCAGAATGGTTTACCGCTCTGGTCCTGAAACGGCAAGAATTCTGCCTTGGCCTGGCGAAATTTCACCAGTTCAGGCCAGAAACTCTCAAACTTGACTTCTGGAGGAAGTCGATATCCAACCTCCTCTTTTGTGTAGTAGTTGACGAGATGTTTTTCTAGTAACTCATTCATATGTAATATGTTATATATTTATACTATGCCAATTAACTACTAATATACTACTAATTAATTACCATATTACTACGACATAATCAAGGGAAAGTTCGACAACCTATTATGCTATGTTGCGTTCGGGATTAGCCCGTTCCATTCCTCTGACAAAGAGCCACATGCCATGGGGTGATACGTTCGTGACTTCAGCAACTTCTTGACAGCCACAACTCCGGTGCCAGCTACCGCGGTGCCTGGCACCCGCGTAACTGGGGCGGAAGATTAGAAGCCGGCGAAGGCGCGGGAGAGGCGCAGGAAAGTGAAGTTACCCTCTTTTTTACCCTCTTTTAGAGGTAAGGCCCTTTCTACGCCACGGGGCTCCGGGGCCTCGGCCCAGACACTCGACAGTTCCGGCCTTTTGGAGATTCCGCAAGACTCGGCGGACCATATCTTGGCTGACTCCAGGACAGGCACGCTCGAGCTCTGCGAGCGTAAATGTCTCACCAAACGCCGCAATCGCGGATTCAACGAGTGTCGTCTTGGCCCCTCGAGGACTCTTGAGCTGGCCGACACGCTCTTCGAACTCGCGGTACGCCATCTTGAGAATAAAGAGCAAATAATTGATGTAAGGCCATGGGTCGTGTTGGCCGTTGTGCCATCGTTGGGAACTATGTTCGAGGGTCTCATAGTAGCGGTCCTTGTGCTGCTCAATGAGACGCTCCAGGCTGATGTACCGACCGACATCGTAACCGAGTTGGTCGCATTGCAGCAGCACTAACAATCGAGAAACCCGCCCGTTACCGTCCCGAAATGGATGGATACAGAGGAAATCCAGATTCACGCCTCCCAAGACAATCAGCGGATGAACCCGGCGTTCATCCAGACACCGAGTCCACTGCTTGAGCAGGGCGCGCATGGCGGCATGAGTCTTCGCTGCCGAGATCGTCTTGAAGCGAACCCGATGGCGGCCTAACGGGTCTCGCTCGATGATATCGATGTCTTTTTCTTTGTATCGGCCTGCATCCCAGACCTCACCCCGGATCAAGCGATGCAGCGTCAGGATGGTCTTCTCTGAGATAGAAAGCCTGGGGCCGCGGTCATGGATGAGCTTGAGCGCGTCGCGGTACCCCCGGACTTCCTCCTCGTTGCGATCCCGCAAGAGCGCTTTCCCCAGCACGATGGCACTCAGGCGTGAAGGAGCCACCGTCACCCCCTCGATTCGGTTGGATGAGACGGCGCTTTCGATCAGGGCATGCTCTCGAAGCACCTTGAGCCGCTGCGGGGCCTGCCTGGTAAATAACTCTTGCCGTCCTCGAGCTTCACCGAGATCGGCGAGATACCAAGCCGTAGAGGTGGGAATTGTATATGAGCGTTGACTGAATTGCTCTAAGGTCTTCATCGATTGAGATTATAACAGGGCAATCCGTTTCAGGGAAACTGGAAGTGGACGTGGGGAGCTGGGAAAATCGGGGACAGCCACAACTCCGGTGCCAGCTACCGCGGTGCCTGGCACCCGCGTAACTGGG
>CAYNXT010000055.1:0-759 GCA_964401235.1 uncultured Planctomycetales bacterium | reverse complement strand
GCGGAAGATTAGAAGCCGGCGAAGGCGCGGGAGCGCTGAGACAGATTGTTGGGTGGGAATCAGTTTGGCCGATTCGTGTAAGGGATTTCGGAGGTGTTCCTCAGGGGGCGCGCCTCCGTTTTCCACGCGATGCTGAAGGCTCATCGCCTGACAACTCGGGAACAATCAGTGGTTCTGCCTGGACCTGAGATTTCTCCACTGCCTTTCCCGCTGATTCGACAGTTCATGGTATCGATGAAACAGACGAAGGGCTTGACGGTGCTGAGATGGTCGCATGTTCTTTTCGGCCCGTCTGAGTTTCCCATACAGCATATAGAAGGGGTCTCGGTAATAGTCTCTGCCCTGCCGCATGATGGCGAGTCCGTGATCGGGACGGTCGTCGCCGGCCATTGCGTCTGCCACGTGATGAAAAAAGAGTGTCAAGGTGGATAAAAAAGCCCGCGGCACAGTCACGCGGACACAATCTCGCGTCATGGCGCCACAGAGCCGCCGCCATGCTGCGTCTGGTTTCTTATGCTCTCGTTTCGTTGACCTCAACTTTCGCATACCTCCATACCTGCCCAAGTCTCATGAGGATCATTGTGGGCAAAAATGCCGTCCGGCAAGAGTGCGTTCGGTAGCTAGCGATATTTCAGCGGGTAGCGCTCAGGATGCTCAAGCGACTCAAGAGTGAGTTCCACATCAAGATCTTTCCATCGTAAGAATCGTCCATGTACCATTTGTACGTGGTGAATTTCAGAAAGACGGGCGTCTTTAAAC
>CAYNXT010000054.1:0-11217 GCA_964401235.1 uncultured Planctomycetales bacterium | reverse complement strand
CGCGTCACTGAGTCCTATTAACGTATTGTGGGCGTCGGAGAATCGGGCGAAGTCTATCGTGATCATGAACCCGGCACCCTTGCCGCTGCACCGGTTTGATCTGGTGATTGCGCCTCGGCACGATGGCTTGCCTGCGCGGCGCAACGTGCTCTCCGTCGCCGGGGCCATCAGCGGAATTCAGGAGAAGGAGTTGCAGGCCGCCTGTGCTAAGTTGGAAACGCACCCCAAGTTTCAACCGCTCAGCCACCCGGTGATTGGCGTATTTATCGGCGGCGAGACCTCGGACTACACGCTGCCGGCCCCATTTGTCGAGAGCCTGATCCAGCAGGTCATCACGGCCTGCGCGCACCTGCGCGGTTCGTGCATCGTGACGACGTCTCGCCGGACCTCTCAGGAGGCGGAACGGCTCCTCGCCGAGCGTTTGGGTCACGACGCACGATGCCGGCTGCTGCTGTTGGCGAGTCGTGATCAACTCAACGGGACCATGGAGGGCATGCTCGGTGCGGCCGATGTCGCGATCGTCACCGGCGAGAGTATTTCAATGGTCTCTGAGGCGTGTGCCAGCGGGCGCGGGGTCATTGTGATTGAGCCGCCGTTGCGCAAGGCCCAGGCGGCACCGACTAAACACCAACGGTTTGTGAGCGAGCTCATGCAGGCAGGCTATGTTCGACGCGCCACCATTGGCGAGCTGAGCTTGGCGATTCAGCGAAGTGTTGCGGAGCGATCAAGCGCGAGACGGCTGGACAACGTTGCCGTGGTGCGAGACGCCGTCCGACGTCTGTTGTGACATGCACATCTTGCAGTTGGTTCCCTCATTAGAAGTGGGCGGGGTCGAGCGCGGGGTGCTCGACGTCGCCAAAGGGCTCATCGCGCGAGGCCATCGCGCCAGCGTGATTTCTTCAGGAGGTGCGCTGGTTGACGCACTGACCAGTATGGGGGCGACGCATTTCCAACTGCCCATCCATAATAAATCGCTCACCTCGATGGTTTCCTGCATCCCTCAGGTTGCGCGCCTCATCCAAGAACATGGCGTCGACATTGTCCACGCGCGCTCACGGGTACCAGGCTGGATTGGCTGGGCTGCTGCCCGCCGCGCGCAGCGGCCGTTTGTGACGACGGCGCACGGCTTCTACCGCTCGCACCTCGCCTCGCGCGTCATGGGTTGGGGGCGGTGCGTCATTGTCCCCTCAGAAGCGTTAGGGCGCTATCTCATGGAACATTTTCAGGTGCCCAAAGAGCGGCTGCGAGTCATTCCGCGAGGCGTGGATCTGGGCGCCTTTACCTTTCAACCACCACCCCGTTCTCACCAGGGGCCATGGCGCATCGGCCTGTTTGGGCGGCTGAGTCCTATCAAGGGGCATGAGGTCGCCCTGAGGGCCTGCGCGCGCCTCCGGCGGCAAGGCCATGCGGTCACCCTCTGTTTGGCCGGTGACACGCCCGACTCGCCGTTGCGGGCCTCTCTTGAACCGCTGATTCGGAACCTGAAACTGCCAGGCGCCGTGGAGTGGCTCGGTGTTCGGCATGACATGCCGATAGTCATCGCGTCGGTCGATATGGTGATCGTCCCCTCGCTCTATCCCGAGTCGTTCGGGCGCAGCGTCATTGAGGCGCAGGCGGTGGGGCGTCCGGTGATCGCCTCGCGACTGGGGGCGCTTGAGGATCTCATTGAGGACGGCCAGACCGGATTGTTAGTCCGAGCCGGGGATGCTCAGGCGCTGGCACGGGCACTCGAGCAGTTCATGTCCGATGAATCGCTACGCGCCCAATGCGTCGAAGCCGCACACCGCCAGGCCCAAACCCGTTGGGATCTCACCCGGATGGTGGAGCAGACGCTGCAGATCTATGAGGAGTGCATCGCAAAGCCGCGGGTGGTGATTTGGAAACTCAGCGCGCTGGGGGATGTGATTCTCTCAACCCCAAGCCTTCGCGCCATTCGGCGCAACTATCCGCAGGCGCATGTGGCCCTCGTGGTAGGGCGGGCAGCCTATGACGTCGTGGCGCGCTGCCCGTATCTCGACGAAATCATTATTTATGACCCTGCGCGCAAGGACCGCGGGCCTCTTCGGGCGCTGGCCTTTCTGAAGCGGCTGCGCCACAGCCGATTCGACCTCTCGATTGATCTGCAAAACAGCCGCACCACGCACGGCTTCGCATGGGCATTGGGGATTCCGGTGCGCATCGGCTATCGCCGCAAAGGGGGATGGTTGCTCAACCGCGGCGT
This sequence comes from uncultured Planctomycetales bacterium, assembly GCA_964401235.1. Lineage (GTDB taxonomy): Bacteria > Omnitrophota > Gorgyraeia > Aquiviventales > Aquiviventaceae > CAYNXT01. The sequence goes on along the minus strand of CAYNXT010000054.1, from coordinate 8,996 downwards.
GCGGTTGCCTCGTGTGATCTTGGCACCGATCGCCCATCAGCACTATTTGCTCCAACACGCCGGATTGTCCCCCAATGGGGATGCGTTGGAACTCTGGCCCTCGCCGCGCGATGCAGAGCGCGCCGCGCGTCTGGTTCCGGAGGGGGGGCAAGCAGCACCCGCCCATGTCGTCGCGCTGCATCCTGGCGGGAGCGGACGCTGGAAGACCAAGCGATGGGATATCGACCGATGGGCTCGGTTATGCGAGGCGTTAACGCAGCGAGGGTTGCGTGTGCTGATTACCGGCGGAGCGGATGAAGGCGCGCTCACCGAGACACTGCTACGGATGACGAACTCCAAACCGGAAGTGCTAGTCGGTCAAACATCGATCATGGAGCTGGCGTGTGTCCTGAAACGTTGTGATGTGTTTATCGGGCACGACTCCTCACCGCTGCATATCGCCGCGGCCATGGGGACACCGGCCATCGCGCTCTTTGGCCCGACAGATCCACAGCGCCATCTGCCCCCGCACTTCGCCGGCCAGGTCATCAAGAAGGATGTTTTCTGCAGCCCATGCTACTCGCCGCGCTGCCGCACGGTGACGCACGCTTGCATGAAGAATATCAGCGTGGAAGAAGTGGTCGAAGCGGTTCTGGCCCTGCTCGCCGATAAAGACCAACCCCCATCATTCGATCGTGCTCACTCACCTACTCACTTACTCACCTAATCACAGCCATGCGAGTCTTGCATCTAACATCCCATCTGAATGTCGGCGGAGTGACAAGCGCTCTTCTCTCGCTTTCACAGGCGTTGGTCCTGCGTAGACATGAGGTCATCATTGCGTCGGGCGGGGGCGGGCTCGAGGCTGAACTTGTCTCTCGGACACTGACGCACTGGCGCGCGCCGCTGCATACGAGTGTCGAGTTTAGCCCGCAAGTCGTTCTCGCGACTCACGAGCTCGCACAGCGAATGGCTGCGACCCCCGTGGATATCATTCATGCTCACACGCGCGTCGGACAGGTGGTGGCTGATCGGCTCTCGCGACGCCTTCGCGTACCGTATATCACCACCTGGCACGGGTTTTTTCGACCCAATCTCGGACGGTGGCTCTGGCCGTGCACCGGTCATCTGACGATTGCCATCAGCGAACCGGTTCGCCAGCATCTGATGGCGACATTCCACGTGCCACCGCAGCGCATTCGGCTGATTCCCCACGGCATTGATCCGGCGCCATTTGAAGCTCCCATTGAGAGTGTGGTCCAACAACAGGCAAGGAACCGGTGGCGTCTGGGACACGACGGTCCGGTCATCGGGACCGTCGCACGGTTAGTGCCTTCAAAAGGCGTGGACCAATTGATCCGCAGTCTGCCCGCGATTCGCCGCAGCGTGCCGGCGGCTCAGCTGTTGATTGTCGGCGACGGAGAGGCGCGCGATTCACTGCAACAGCTTGCTGCGTCGCAGGGCCTGGCCGAAGCGGTGCATTTCACCGGCGCGCTCTCACAGACCCGTGTCGCGCTCTCGCTGATGAACGTCTTTGTGTTTTTGCCGGCCGAGCAGGAAGGGTTTGGGCTCTCACTGCTTGAAGCGATGGCCGGCGCGCGGCCCATTGTCGCAGTGCGTCGAGGTGGCGGAGCTTCGTGGGTGCTAGAAGAGGCTAAGGTTGGACTGCTGGTTGAGCCTGGAAATTCTGACGCCCTGGCCGAGGCGATCGTGCGGATGCTGCGCGACGGAGAGACAGCTTGCCGTGCGGCAGGCCAAGCTCGTACAGTCGTCAAGGAGCGCTATTCGCTGGCGCGCATGGCCGACCAAGTCGAGTCAATCTATAAGGAGCTCGTTGATCGTGAATCGTGATTCGTGATTCGGAAAAAGCACACGTTAATGAAGGTGAAAAGTTACACAGAGTTAGAGGTATGGAAGAAAGGGGTCGAAATAGTGGATTTGGTATATCAAGTGACAATTAGTTTTCCAGTTTCGGAGCAGTTCGGATTGGCTACTCAGATGCAGCGAGCCTCAATTTCGATTCCATCAAATATTGCAGAAGGGTTTGCTAGAAGGCACGCGAAGGAATTTCAACAATTTTGTCCCATTGCTCTAGGATCTTGTGCGGAGCTGGAGACGCAAACCATTATTGCGGAGCGAAGAGGTTACGTATCTACTGGTCAATCCACTCAGCTTAAAGAGTACCTAGATCAGGCAAGCCGCATGCCGATGAATCTTATCAAAAGTTTGGGGAGTTGACGATTCACGATGCACGATCCACGAATCACGAGATGAATCGCTTTCTGGTGGTGCTGCCGAATTGGTACGGAGAAACGCTGTTTGCCACGCCGTTTCTGCGCGCGCTGCGCCATGCGCGCCCTGACGCGTTCATCGCGACGTTGGGTTGGCCGCAGTGCCGAGAGGTGTTGTTGCACAATCCGGACGTCAACCTAACACTCGACTACGACGAGCGCGGCGCGCATCATGGCCTGACGGCCAAGTGGCGCTTAATCGGTGAGTTGCGCCGACGCCGATTTGACGCCTGGTTCATGCTTCGCAAGAGCCTCTCCCGCTCCCTCTTGCTCGCTCTCACGGGCGTCTCAACGCGGGTAGGGTTTGATAATCCAAAAAGCGGCTGGCTCCTGACGCATCGCCTGCCGCCATCGGCGACGCTTCAGCATAAAGCCGCGACGTATCTGCCGCTGCTTAGTCCGCTTGGCATTACCGCATCGCTGGAGCCCTATCAGTATATCGTCAGCGAGGAGGAGCGTCAGGCTGCGCGCGAATGGCTGCAGTCCAAGGGATTGCTCGATGGCCGACCGGTCATTGTCCTGCACCCTGGCGCGAATTGGCCGCACAAGCGCTGGGCGCCGGAACACTTTGCAGCGCTCGGTGATCGTCTTGCCGACACTCACCAGGCGCATCTGGTCATCAGCGGCGGGCCGAATGACACCGCATTGACGAACACTATCATCTCGAAGATGCGCTACCCATCGACGGTGATGACCGGTCAGACCACGTTCCGGCAGCTTGGCGCGTGTCTTGAGCAAGCCACCCTGCTGGTATCGAATGATACGGGGGCGCTTCATCTGGCAGCGGCACTGGGTAGACCGCTCGTTGCCCTCTATGGCCCAACTGCACCAACGTTAACAGGACCGTTGGGCGACTCCACGCGAATAGTGGTCATTCACCACCAGCATGGTTGTCCGCGTGTACCCTGCTATGCGCCGGACCAACCGCCCCATGCCGGTATGAGTGCCATCACGGTGGACGAAGTGTCTGAAGCGGTCTCTCGACTGCTCGCACAAAAGGTCGGGCATGTCTAGCCTCCAGCGTCGTGTTCTGATGATCGGTCCTTCAAATATCGGGGACGCGATTCTCGCCAGCGATGTCGTGAGCGCGGTGTCCCAACGTTTTACCGGCTCACACGTCACCCTCGTCGTCGGAGAGCGGGCCCGAGCGGTCTTTATCGGAGATCCGCGCATCCATACACTGGTCGATGCCGATGCCTTCTCCGGCATGGCCCGGCTGCAATTGGCCATGGCGCTCTGGCGCTACCATCCCCATCTCGTGATCGATCTGCGCCATACGCTCTATCCGCTGATCCTCAATCCGCTCCAGGCGTGGCGATACCTCCGGCAGCCGCCCAACGACCTTGTGCACATGCGCGCGCGGCATCTATGGAAACTCGGCGCGCAGGTTTCAGGAGCGGACTCAACAGTCAATGGAGCATGCCCGCTCTGGTTTGGAGAGTCTGATATCAAGCGAATCAGCGAGCTATGCCGCCGCTGGGGGCTCATCGACGCGCCACGTCTTGTCGTCGTCTGTCCTGGGGCGCGCAGCCACATCAAACGTTGGACGCCTGAAGGGTTTGCCGACGTGGCGGATCGTCTGCAGCGGGAGTTCCAGGCCGAGATTGTGTTCGCTGGAGAGCCCGAGGAAGAAACGGTCGTCGAAACCATCCGAGGGCTGATGGAAACCTCAGCGCACAGCGCGGTTGGCTTGACGACCATCCAACAACTCGGCGTGCTGATGCAGCGGGCCAAGCTGGTCATTACCAACGATTCCGCCTCGCTCCATTTAGCCTCCGCCGTGCGCACACCGACCCTGGCCATTTTCGGCCCGACCGATGAATCCAAATACGGTCCGACGGCCCCACGCCATGGCGTGGTTCGACGGCGGCTCTTCTGCGCGCCCTGTGAGCAAGCCTTGTGCCGATTCAATCATGAGTGCATGCGCTTCATCACTGCAGACGAAGTATTTGAAGCCGCAAGACAGCTCTTAGGCTCATGACGTATGCAAAGTGATCCATCACCCATCACCCAGCACCCATCATCTGGTCTCCGTATTCCTCGTCGGATTCTGGTGGTTCGTCTCGATCGAATCGGCGACGTCGTGCTCTCCACGCCGGTGCTGCAAGCCCTTCGCCACCAGTATCCGCATGCCTTTATTGCGATGATGGTTCGCCCTCCCTCGCAGGAGATTCTTGCGGGCCATCCTCATCTTAACGAAGTCATCGTCTATGAGAAGGAAGGGGCGCATCGCAGTCTGTGGGGCACGATGCGATTTGCGCACGCGCTGCGGCGACATGCCTTCGACACGGCGATCATCCTGCACCCCAGCAACCGCTCGCATTGGATTCCATGGCTGGCGGGTATCCCGGTGCGCATCGGCTATGATCGAAAAAGCAGTTGGTTGCTCACCCATCGCAGCCCGCATCAGAAGCATGAAGGCAGCCAACATGAAGCGGCCTATACCCTCGACATGTTGAGCATCTTCGGGATTCGCGTGGCCGAAGTTCCACGTCCTCTCATCACGATTACGCCACGGGCCGAACAGCGTATTGACGCGCTCGTGACACAGCATGGGATCGCCGCGACGGATTGTGTGGTCGCCATCCATCCTTCAGCAAGTTGCATCTCCAAGCGCTGGATGCCGGAGCGCTTCGCGCAGGTCGCAGATCGACTCATGACCGAACAGGAGACGCGCATATTTCTTATTGCAGGAGCTGAGGATGCCGCGATCGCGCAGCAGGTGGCCCAGACCATGCATCAGCCAGCGATCAATGTGGCAGGGCAGTTGAATCTTTCAGAGCTCGCCGCGCTGCTGCGCCGCTGTCGTCTGCTGATCTCCAACGATTCAGGTCCGGTGCACATCGCCGCGGCGGTTGGTACTCCCGTCGTGGATATTTTTGGGCGTAATCAGCGCGGCCTCTCGCCTGGGCGCTGGGGCCCCCTTGGGGAAGGGCATGTGATTCTGCATAAAGAGGTAGGCTGCGTGACCTGCTTGGCCCACCATTGCGACATCGAATTCCTTTGTCTGACCTCCCTCAGCGTCGAGGAGGTCTACCAAGCCGCCTCCGGCGTGCTGGCGAACTCGAAACAATAGCCTTTCGCACGATTTTTTGCTAAAATTCTCTACGTGGTACCGACCCTGGATTTTACGAAGCTCAAGACCTATCCCGCCGGTTCTCGCAAAAGCAAAGTCAGCTTCGACGCTTTTGCAAGACCTTGCCGCAAAGGTACCTCCTTCAGCCAGTTTTATGATTCGCTTCCGAACATCTTGGCTGCCAAAGAGTTGCGTGCGGTGGTCGAGGCGATCGTGGCGGCTCATCAGCGTAAAAAGACCGTGCTCTGGATGTTCGGGGCGCATGTCATTAAAGTGGGCCTCAGCCCCCTGATTATTGACTTCATTAAGCGCAAGGTGGTGACGGCCATTGCCATGAACGGGGCCGGTATCATTCATGATTTTGAGCTGGCTTTCATGGGCTGCACTTCGGAAGATGTCGCCGCGGCCCTGGCGGATGGCTCATTCGGGATGGCCGAGGAGACGCACTCCATGCTCAATCAGGCCATTCGCGAAGGGGCCAGGCGTGGGTGGGGAGTGGGCCGGTCGGTAGGTGCGATGATCGTCAAGCGCAAGCTCCCGTACAGGAAGTTGAGCCTGCTGGCAACATGCTATGAGCAGGACGTGCCGGCGACTGTTCATGTGGCGATCGGGACGGACATTATTCATCAGCAGTCCAGCGCCGACGGCGCGGCGATTGGCAAAGCCTCGCTGGCCGACTTTCGCCGGCTGGTGAGCATCGTTTCGACATTGGGCGATGGCGGGGTAGCAGGCAATTTTGGCTCGGCCGTTATTTTGCCGGAGGTATTTTTAAAAGCGGTCTCCACGGCGCGCAACTTAGGCTACTCGGTTAAGGATTTGACGACCTTTGATTTCGATATGATTCGACATTACCGGCCCTCGGAAAATGTGCTCAAGCGTCCAACGCTGCTGGGCGGACGCGCGATTCATATTACCGGGCACCATGAGCTGCTGATGCCGCTGCTGGTGCGTGCCATTACGGAGCGGCTATGACCAGCGTGACAACTCCACACGCCCTGAATGGATTGCTGAGCCGATTTCGCCACACCAAGGTGCTGGTGGTGGGCGATCTCATGCTCGATGAGTTCGTGTGGGGCAAGGTGAGCCGCATCAGTCCGGAGGCGCCTGTGCCCGTGGTCTGGGTGCAGTCTGAATCGTTCATGCCTGGGGGGGCTGCCAATGTGGCCAACAACATCCGCGCGCTCGGCGGCCAGGTGATGCTCGCAGGGGTCCTCGGGGATGATCGATGGGGCACACTCCTGTTGGATGATCTCACCACGAAGCACATTGATACGAGCCAGATTATTCGCATCGCGCGGCCCACGACGGTAAAAACTCGGGTGATCGCGCACCACCAACAGGTCGTGCGCGTCGACCGTGAAGGCCAAGCTCCGCTGCCGGAGACGGCGATCGGCAAACTCCTCGAGCGTCTTGCGCCGCAGATCGCGTCGGTGGATGCGGTGGTGATCGAAGATTACGGAAAAGGGCTGATCACCCGCCAACTCCTTGAAGGGCTCGTCCCGCCGGCACGTCGCCACCGCAAGATCGTGACCGTTGATCCGAAAGAAGAGCATTTTGATCTCTATCGCGGCGTGACCGCGCTGACCCCGAACCGCGGTGAAGCTGGCCGGATGGTGGGGCGGGAGCTGCGTACCGATGCTGATGTCGATCGCGCCGGCGCAAACATCATGAAGCAACTCGCCTGTGAGGCGGTGCTGATTACGTTGGGAGAAGACGGGATGTGTTTATTTGAACGCTCGATGAAGCCTCAGCGCATTCCGACGGTCGCTCAAGCGGTGTTTGACGTCGCCGGGGCCGGCGATACGGTGATCGCGACGTTTACACTCGCTCTGGCCGGCGGGGCGACGATGACACAAGCTGCACAAGTAGCGAATCAAGCCGCCGGAATCGTGGTGGGCAAAGTCGGCGTGGCGGTGGTCTCTCCTGAAGAATTGTCTGGACGGCGTCGCTCCTGGAAACGGCCGGTCAAGGTTTCACGACCATGAGCGTGCTGGTGGTGATTCCGGCGCGGTATGGCTCGACCCGGTTTCCCGGCAAACCGCTGGCTCTGTTGGCCGGCAAGCCAATGATTCAACATGTCTATGAGGGGGCAGCCAAAGCTACCGGAGTTGATGAGGTGGTTGTGGCGACCGATGATGAGCGCATCGCGACGGCAGTCTCCCGATTCGGCGGCAAGGCAGCGATGACCAACCCACAGGCGCGCAGCGGCGCCGAGCGGGTCGCAGAAGTGGCACGGACCCGCACCGCGCAGGTCGTCATCAACGTACAAGGGGATGAGCCACTTGTGCATCCGGACATGATTGCGCCGTTGGCCGATTTTCTAACACGCCATCAAGCCGTTCCGATGGCCTCGCTCATGACACAACTGACGCACCAGGAGGATCTTTCGAATCCCAACGTCGTGAAAGTGGTCGTGGATCGCGACGGGTTTGCCTTATATTTTTCCCGCGCTCCTATTCCATATGTGCGAGGTGATCAGGGGAGCTTCAAGCTCCAAGCTCCAAGCTTCAAGACTAGTCCTGCAGCCTGCAGCCTGCAGCCTGCAGCTTGGAAGCATTTGGGGATCTATGGCTACCAGCGCCATTTTTTGCTCCAATTTCCAAGTTTAGAGCCCACGCCGCTTGAGCAAGCCGAGCAACTGGAGCAGCTCCGCGCGCTTGAACATGGGTATCGAATCAAGCTCCTGGAAACGGTCCATGATTCCATCGGCGTGGATACCCCGGAAGACCTGAAGCGGGCAGAGGCGTTGCTTCAGAAGTCAGAAACGAGACGGACATGAGTCAACGAGCGCGAATCGCAATTCCAAAAGAACACATTGTCGAATTCTGCAGGCGCCATCATATGAAGCGACTTGCGCTGTTTGGCTCAGTATTGCGAGACGACTTTCGCCCAGATAGCGATATCGATGTGCTTGTCGAGTTCGACTCAGGACACGTCCCGGGATTCTTCGGGATCTTCGACATGGAAGAGGAGCTTTCAGGGCTGTTCGGCGGTCGGAAAGTTGATCTGCGCACCCTACAAGATCTAAGCCGTTACTTTCGTGACGAGGTGCTCGCCCATGCTGAGGTGCAGTATGCAGAAGGATGACGCCATTCGTGCGCGGCACATTCTTGATGCTGCGCAAGAGGCAGTTGAGTTTACTAAGGGACGCGCTCGTCAGGATCTTGATACAGACAGCATGCTCAGCCTAGCCCTTGTTCGTTTACTGGAGATCATTGGCGAAGCGACCAAAGTGCTATCTCCGGAGTTCTGCGCTGCCCATTCGAGCCTTCCATGGAAGAAGATGGCCGGAATGCGAGATCGACTCATTCACGGGTATTTCGATATCAACCATGACATTGTCTGGGAAACTGTGACCAAAGATTTACCTCCGCTCATTGCGACATTGACGCAGTTGGCGGCTCGCAAAGATGAGTAAACTGCGACGACCAAGTAAAACAATGAGCTGTTCGATATTTTCACCCAGCACCCAGCACCCATCCCCTACGTACAATGGCTAAGTATATCTTCGTCACAGGTGGAGTCGTATCAAGTCTGGGCAAGGGGATTGCCTCCGCCTCCATATGTCAGAAGCTCAAAACGCGCGGCCAGAAAGTCACCCTACAGAAACTCGAACCCAAAATAAACGACGATCCCCGCACGAACACCCC
>CAYNXT010000053.1:0-11664 GCA_964401235.1 uncultured Planctomycetales bacterium | reverse complement strand
GATGACTGTCCTTTCGGACAATTTTGCGGATCCCATGATCTCAACCCATTACACGACTCGCCCGGCAACAGATACCACGCTGAATGCAGCCATTATGACATCCAGCATCCCTGACGTGGGGGGGCTAATACTCTACTTGGAAAATTGGGCTGGAGCAGACCTGAATGATCCGGCTGATGACACGACACTCACGTTTAAGGGATCGTTAACCAGCCTGTGGAGATCTGAGGAAACCATCTCTAATCCCTGGGTGGATAAGATTGACAAGTGCATTTCAACCGCAGATCCCTTGAAGTGCTCGCAGCTTCCGGGCAAGCGAATCTGGACATTTGACACGGATCTTCTCAATTCAGCTCTCTTGCCTCATGCGACCCCTCGTTTCTATCGATTCAAGACGCTGATCTGGCAAGAACTCTAACCGCCTTCAGGATCCCAGCAACTCAGCAATCTGAATGGCGTTGGTCGCGGCCCCTTTGCGGAGGTTATCGCCGCTGACCCACAGAACTAAACCGTGCTTCACGGACTCATCCTTCCGGATTCGACCGACCAGCACCTCATCCTGCCCTGCCGCATCGATCGGCAATGGATAGTTGCCTCTTACATCATCAAGTAGCTTCACGCCGGGAGCGCGTCGTAAGAGCGTCCGCGCCTGCTGCACGGAGAGCGGCCGCTCGGTTTCGATCCACACGGCTTCTGAGTGCGAGACAAACACCGGCACCCGCACGCACGTGGCTGAGATCGGCAGCGTGGGCTCTTCAAAAATCTTCCGCGTTTCATTGATCATCTTCATCTCTTCTTTGGTCGAGCCATTATCCAGAAAGATGTCGACTTGAGGGATAACATTGAACGCGATCTGGCGCTGAAGAACAGTTGTGAGTTGGGAGTTGCGAGTTGGGAGTTTCGGTGTCACTCTCAACCCTGAACTCTCAACTCTGAACTGACGAAGGACTTGTTTGGTTTCCTCATACAGTTGGGCCATGGCTTTCGCCCCCGCCCCTGAGACCGACTGATACGTGGAGACAACGATCCGTTTGATGCGGGCGGCGTTGTGCAAAGGTGCTAGCGCGACCAACATGACAATCGTGGAGCAGTTCGGATTGGCGATGAGCCCGCGGTGGTTCTTGAGGGCGTGGGGGTTGACCTCAGGCACAATAAGCGGCACCTGAGGATCCATCCGAAACGCGCTGGAATTATCCACGACGACCGCGCCGCGTTTCACGGCAGCAGGAGCGAATTCAAGGCTTCGAGCCGCGCCGGCGCTGAACAAGGCGACATCGATTCCGGCAAACGAGCGGCTCGCCAGCTCCTCGACTGTATAGGAGGAGCCATTAAACGGAATGCGGCGGCCTGCTGAGCGGGCGGAGGCAAGCAGACGCATCCCTTTCACGGGAAAGCGCCGCTCCTGGAGCACGCGCAACATCTCGGTGCCCACCGCACCGGTCGCCCCGACCACCGCTACGTTATATCGTTTACGAGTCATCGCATCCGTATTGGTTATACTGCGGGTCCTGCCACCTGCGGGACCCCGCCGACTGGCCTCGCACCGCACGGCCCAAGTGCGGTCGTGAGCAACGAAGCGTCCTTGGCCGCGGTCGATCGGCCAGCCGGCAGGGGCCTCCCCTCCGGTGTCACCCGCAGCTAACGATTCAATGCCTCAACGACTAGATCTCCTACCTCGGAGGTGGAATGTCCCATCTGTCCTGCCGCTAAACTCTTGAGTTTTGTGCCGGTGATGTGCATGACCGCGCGCTCAAGATCGCTGGCAGCCTGTGTTTCTCCAAGGTGCTCCAGCATCATCCCGCCGGCACAGATGGCTGCCAGGGGGTTAATGACATTCTTGCCGGTGTACTTGGGAGCCGAGCCGCCGATAGGCTCGAACATCGAGACGCCCTGAGGATTCAGATTACCTCCGGCTGCAATCCCCATGCCGCCTTGGATCATCGCGCCCAAGTCCGTAATGATATCTCCAAACATGTTGTCCGTGACGATGACATCGAACCATTCAGGATTTTTGATCATCCACATGCAGCAGGCATCGACATGGGTGTAGTCGGTCGTCACGTCTGCGTACTCCTTCGCGATTTCGTCAAACACCCGCTGCCACAAATCGTGCGCATAGGTCAGCACGTTCGTTTTGCCGCAGAACGTGAGCTTTTTCCGCTTCGCCCGCTTGCGGGTGTAGTCAAAGGCAAAGCGGATGCACCGCTCCACCCCATGGCGCGTATTGATCGAAGTTTGCAGAGCCACTTCTTCCGCGGTCCCCTTACGGAGAAATCCGCCGGCGCCGGCGTAGAGCCCTTCGGTATTCTCGCGCACGACGACAAAATCGATATGCTCCGGTCCTTTGTCCTTGAGTGGCGTCCAGACCCCTGGATAGAGCTTCACGGGCCGCAGGTTGATGTATTGATCCAGCTCAAAGCGGAGTGTGAGCAAGATGCCCTGCTCCAAAATGCCTGGCTTGACATCCGGATGCCCGATCGCTCCAAGGTAAATCGCATCGACTTCTCGAAGCTCTTTCAAAACGCTGGGTGGCAGCGCTTCGCCGGTGCGCAGATACCGTGCTCCGCCAAGGTCATAGTCGCGCCACTCCACGCGAAAACTGTCCCGCGTGGCCAGCGCGTCCAACACTTTGCGCCCCTCTTGAATGACTTCAGGCCCTGTGCCATCACCCGGAATCGCTGCCACGCGATAGGTGCGCGTCGCGGTGCGTGGAGATTTTGGCTGTTGGGTCACGCGTGTGCTCATGATCTCACCGAGTTGGCGCGGCACCCACCAGCCCACCACCTGTCGGGTTCGCGGAACGCGAACAGCCGCGAAGCGGCTGCGCCGTTGGCGCACCGGCAGGTGGTGGGACGAGCCCCTGAGCAGGACTTGAGGCGCTCGCGTACGCTTTCTTGGGAATGCGACCGGCTTCAAATGCCAAGCGGCCGGCCTCAACCGCCAATCGCATCGCCCGAGCCATGGTGATCGGATCTTGCGCTGCGGCGATCGCCGTATTCATCAAGATCCCGTCAGCACCCAGCTCCATGGCAATGGCCGCATCCGACGCCGTGCCCACGCCGGCATCGACAATCACCGGCACCGTCACGGCTTCCAGGATGAACCGAATGTTCAGCGGATTGAGAATCCCTTGGCCTGAGCCAATGGGCGCGGCCAGCGGCATGACGCAGGCGGCACCGGCCTCCTCCAGTTTCTTTGCCACAATGGGATCGTCGTTGGTATAGGGCATCACGATGAATCCTTCTTTGACCAGCACGCGAGTCGCTTCCAAGAGCGCTTCGGTATCCGGCAGCAGGGTCGTGGGATCGCCGATCACTTCCAGTTTCACCAAGTTGGACAACCCGGCTTCTCGGCCCAGCCGCGCGGTACGAATGGCCTCTTCTGCGGTATAGCAGGCCGCGGTGTTCGGCAAAATCGTGATCTTTGAGCGATCAAGATAGTCCAATAGGCTCTCTTCATTGGGATTGCTCAGGTTGATGCGGCGCACGGCCACCGTCACCATCTGGGCCCCGGAAGCTTCAATCGCCTCGCGCATCAGTTGGAAGGAGGCGTATTTGCCCGTCCCTACAATCAACCGAGATGTGAGCGCGTGTGTCCCGATAGTCAGCAGATCGTTCACCATCTACTTACTTACGTTTCTGCCAATGAAACCGCCGCTCGAGGCTCTTCAATCACCGTCCCTTTGCCCACGACGACAATGCCCGATTCGGTCACCTGAAACCGACGACGATCTTCCTCTAAATTGTAGCCGATTTCGGCGTACCGAGGAATCACCACATCCTTATCCACGATGGCCCGCCGGATTTTGGCATACCGGCCCACGTCGACATGCTCCATCAGAATGGAATCCTCGACTTTCGCATAGCTGTTGACCCGGACATCGGGCGAGAGCACGCTGCCTTTGATTTGGCCTCCGCTGATGATGCACCCATTGGACACCAGCGAGTCCAACACGCTCCCGACCCGACCTGTCGCTTCGTCTGCAAAGACCGTCTTAAACGGCGGCCACTGCTCATGGTAGGTGCGCAACGGCCAATCCCTGTCATAGAGATTAAATTGGGGCGTCACCTGCACCAGATCCATGTTGGCCTCATAATAGGCATCGAGCGTGCCGATATCGCGCCAATACATGGATTCTTTTTTGTTCTCGTCCTTGAAATTATACGCCATCATTCGAACATGCCTGGCCACTGCCGGGATGATATCACGCCCAAAGTCGTGGTGGCTCTCCTGACGCGCGGCGTCGTCCATCAGCGTGTCCTCGAGCAGCTGACGGTTAAAGAGATAAATCCCCATGGACACATAGCAGCGGTCCGGTTGGCCTGGAATGGCCTTGGGATTCGCCGGTTTTTCCTCAAACCCGACAATGCGATTGGTCGCATCGACTTCCACGATCCCGAAGCCCTTGGCCTGCTGCCGGTCCATCTCAATGACGCCGACGGTCACAATGGCTTCGCTCCGCTGATGGAAGTCGAGCATGTCGGCATAATTCATCTTGTAGATATGATCCCCCGCCAACACCAGCACATGCTCGGGCAGCTCCTGCTCGATTGTGTTGATGTTTTGGTAAATCGCATCGGCCGTGCCCCGGTACCAGTGGTCCCCGGTGCGCTGCTGCGCCGGAATGACGTCAATGTACTCGCCCAACTCGCTATGGAAGATATTCCAGCCCATGCGCAGGTGCCGTTGGAGGGAATGCGACTTGTATTGGATCAGGACATGGATCTTGCGGATCCCGGAGTTAATACAGTTGGACAGGGTGACGTCGATAATCCGATAGACCCCGCCGAATGGCACGGCCGGCTTGGCGCGGTCCTTGGTCAACGGCAAGAGCCGCTCGCCTTTGCCGCCTGCCATGATGAAGGTCAAGAGTTTGCGCATGGTTCGATCACATCGGCATCTGCAATATACCGTGCCGGATGAGCATCACGCCGAACGCGGCCAGAATCAGACTGGCGATTTTCGAAATCACTTCGGCTCCTTCGCGCCCCAGTCCTCGCATGAGCGAGTCGGATGCTCTGAGCACCACCCAGGCTACCGCCATGTTGGCGACGAGCGCCCAGCTGGTGACCACCCAACCATACCGGTCTCGTACCAGCAACACCGTCGCCAGCACCGCCGGCCCGGCCAGCAAGGGAACTCCGAGCGGGACGACTCCAGGGCTGGGAAACGTGCCGCGCGGTGGTCGCTCAGGCATCAACAGATCTCGCAAACAGAGGGTGACAAGAATCAACCCTCCGGCCACCATGACATCTGCCAACGCAAGCCCCATCAGCGCGAAGATAAAACGGCTGACCAACAAAAACACGATAGTCACTCCAAACGCCGTCGTCACCGCTTCGGCCACCGCCTTTTGGCGCTGCTTGGCTGTCAACCGATTCGCAAGCCCCCAAAAAAGCGGCAAGAGCCCCATCGCGTCAAAGGCGACAAAGAGCGGAATGAAGGCGTGCCAAAACTGATCCATAGAATCTCTTATTATAGCGCTGATGAAGCGGGGGCTTCAAGGTCGAGCTCAGCGCACCGGATGAGCAGCGCGGTATAGGGATCGCGGGGTTGGCGCAAGAGCGAGTCGGTCGAACCGGTTTCTACAAGGTGCCCGTGGCGCATGACCGCCAGGCCCTCGCACAGCGAGGCCACGGCCCGAAGATCGTGAGAGATAAACACCAACGCCATACGCCGCTCGCGGGCCAGTTGGCGCAAGAGGGAAAGAATCTGGGCTCCGACAGACACATCCAACGAGGCGATCGGTTCATCACAGATGAGCGCCTGAGGTTCGACCGCGAGCGCGCGAGCGATGCCGACCCGTTGGCGTTCTCCCCCGCTGAGCTCTCGCGGAAGACGATGGGCGTAGTCAACAGGCAGATGCACCGCGCGCAGCAGCTCCTCCATGCGCGCTCGACGCTCAGGCCGGCTCGCTAGGCCATGAATCTCCAGCGGTTCAGTGAGTGTTTCCTCAACCGTCATGCGCGGATTGAGACTATGGAATGGATCCTGAAACACAAATTGGACCATGCGTCTGGCATTGAGCAACTTTGGTCCGCGCAAGCCGGAGAACGATTCTCCTTGAATCGCAATGGCACCTTCGGAAGGACTGATCAGCCCCACCAGCAGCTTCGCGAGGGTGGTCTTCCCTGACCCAGACTCACCGACGAGGCCAAGGGTTTGCCCGGGCGCGAGCGTGAGGCTCACCTGATCGACCGCGCGGAGCGCTTGGATGCGCTGCCGCAAGAGCCCTGCGCGTGGCGCAAACACCTTGCTGACATTCCTCGCTTCTAGAATCGGTGGAATCATCTAAGTGACCCCGGCTGATCTGCGAGCGACATATGCGGACTCAGCCAGAGGGAGCGGCCTATCTTTAAGACCACGGCCGCCACTGTCTGATCCCCGCCGCTTCGCGCAGCGAAGCAACACCGGCGGGGGAGTTGGCGGCCGGGCCGCGAGCCGAGGGCGCCCGGAGGACGCATCGGCGCGAGCGGATAGCCGGGGGCAGAACAGTAACAAGCCGCAGCCATTAGGCCTTACCTCGGAAACTGATCATGGAGCGATAGCGCAGAAGCTCCTTGGTGGCGGAATGCTGAGGCTGATGCAGCACTTGAGCAACTGGCCCTAACTCGACGAGCTTTCCTTGTGACATCACTCCGACCCGATGCGCCATCCGCTCCACGACCAGCAGATCATGTGAAATGAGTAATACGGCCATGAGGAAGCTACGCTGCAGATCCCGCAAGAGCCGCAAGACCTGCACCTGAACGGTGACATCGAGTGCTGTGGTAGGTTCATCAGCAATCAGGAGCGAGGGGTGAGTCGCCATCGCCATCGCGAGCATGACCCGCTGCTGCATCCCGCCTGAAAATTCGTGGGGATAGGCCTCGAGGCGCTGCTGAGCCTCCAGGATTCCCATCCGTTTGAGCCAATCAATCGCCATGCGCGTGGCTTGCATCCCGCGAGCCTCGGTATGCAGGGTAATCGCTTCGGTGAGCTGCTCGCCGATGGTTAAGACAGGATTAAGCGAGGTCGCAGGGTCCTGGAACACATACGAAATCTTGCCGCCTCGGACGGCGTGGAGATACTCATCAGCCGCCTCAAGTAGATTGACCCCCTCAAACAGGACTCTCCCCCTCACATGCGCCGGTGGCATCGGGAGCAGCTTGGTGAGAGCGAGTGCTACACTGCTTTTGCCGCATCCTGACTCTCCCACCAAGGCGAGAATCTCTCCAGGCTCGATGGTGAAGCTGACCCGATCCGCCGCCAGAGTCGAGCTTCCTGCCGAGCGGTATTCAACTGAGAGTTCTTCAATACTGAGTAATGGCATGCTTGGTTATTACTGTCGAGACATCCGCTCGCGAATCCCCTCTCCCAGCAGATTAAATGCGAGCACGGTGATGAGAATGCACACACCGGGGCTGAGCGTCAACCACCAGGCCACCCCCAAGGCCACACGCCCCTCATTGAGAATATTGCCCCAGCTTGGCGTCGGAGGCTGCACCCCGAGCCCCAGATAACTGAGTACCGACTCCGTCAGAATCGCTCCTCCCACTCCCAAGGTGGCCGCCACCAAGACTGGAGCCATGGCATTGGGCAAGAGGTGCCGCATGAGAATGCGCCATGCGGACGCGCCGATCACGCGCGCTGCAAGCACGAACTCTCGTTCTTTCAGGCTTAAGATTTCCGCCCGCACCAATCGGGCCACCCCCATCCAGCTTGTCAATCCGATGACCACCATGATGAGCTGAATGCTGGGACCGACGAGGGCAATCACCGCCAAGAGGAGAAAGATCGTAGGGATGGACAGCATGGTGTCCACGCACCGCATGAGGAGCGCGTCTAGCCACCCGCCGAAAAAACCTGCCACTGCCCCGATGAGTGTGCCGAGGAGCACCGCGATCCCGACCGCTATCACACCGATGGAGAGTGAAATGCGGGCGCCATAGACCAAGCGACTGAAGACATCACGTCCCAACTGATCCGTCCCAAGCCAATAGCGCGTGGACGGGGGTAGTAACGCATCCGGGAGATTCACTGATAACGGATCGTGGAACGGGAGCCACGGAGCCGCGAGGGCGATCACCCCCAAGATCACAATCACCACGCCGCCGGTAACTGCAAGTTGGTTACGCATTCTGAGAGGCGCTCTACGCCATCCGCTCCACGCGAATGCGCGGATCCGCGTATGCATACGCCACATCAGCGAACAAGTTTCCGAGCATCGTCAACACCCCGCCGATGGTGACCAGCGCCATGACCACCGGATAGTCCCGCGCCATGACCGCTTCGTAAAACAGTCGTCCGGTGCCGGGAATGGAGAAAATCGTCTCGGCGATGACGCTCCCGCCGATCAGATCCGGCAGGGTCAGACCGAGAATCGTAATGATCGGTAAGAGTCCGTTGCGTAAGCCATGATGAAATAAGACGCGAGACTCCGGCAGCCCCTTTGCGCGCGCCGTGCGAATGTAGTCCTGCCGCAGCACGTCCACCATACTGGAGCGCATGTAGCGTGAGAGGCCGGCGAGTCCGCCGAAGGCGGCAATGGCCACCGGCAGCACGAGGTGCCACGCCGTATCGAGCCATTGCTGGAGCAGCCCAAACGACTCATAGTCCAGCGAATGCAGCCCAGAGACCGGGAGCCACCGCAGTTTGACCCCGAAGAAGGCCATGCACAGGAGGGCGAGCCAAAAGGAGGGAATGGAATAGCCGGTAAACACCCCGACCGTCGTGAGGCGATCAAACAGTCCGCCCGGGCGCACGGCGGCCATGACGCCCAGTGGAATCGCGATGCCCAACACGAGGAAGAGCGACAAGAAGTTGATCGACAGCGTCACTGGCAGCCGCTCGAGAAATTTCTCCATCACCGGCCGGTCGTCCAAAAACGAACGGCCGAAATCCAAGCGCGAGACTCGCCCTAGCCACGTCAGATATTGCCGATGGAGCGGCTGATCCAAGCCATAGAGCTTCTCCATGCGCTGGCGCGCCTCAAGCGAGACTTTTGGATTAAACCCCGTGGCCGCATCGGTCGGCTTGCCTGGCGCCAACTGAATGATCCCGAACGAGATGACCGTGATGAGCAACAGCACCACTGCTCGGTCAAGCAAGCGGCGAATGAGATAAGTTAGCATGAGCTATTGAGCTAGTCTCCGGTAGCGTTGTTCTTCGCGCGGCACATACCAGTCGATGAAGTGGTAGCCGATCCCCACTGGCGTGGCCTCGACATTCCGAAACCGTTTGGCCACAATCGGGAGCGCATCGGCCACATACAGGAAGGTGTACGGCTGGTCCTTGTAGAGCTGCCGATGCACCTGGTGGTAGATCTCGGCACGCTTGGTGCGGTCAAAGACCCGTCGGCCCTGTTCGAGCAGACGGTCGACCTCGGGATTGGCATAGCTCACAAAGTTGTACTCCCCTTCCTTGGTCTTGGAGGAGTGAAACAGATCATAGAGATCCGGATCACGTGAGAGGCTCCATCCCAAGAGCATGACCTCGAAGCGGCGCTTGTCGATAAACTCATGCACGAAAGTGCTCCACTCCAGAATTCGAATCTTCACGTCCATTCCGATGGCCTTGAGCTGCTGCTGCACCAGCTCGGCGACCTGGCGCCGCACTTCATTACCTTGATTGGTGATGATCGTGAAGCTGAAGGGCTGCCCATCGCGATCCACCCATCCGTCATGATTATGATCAGCCCATCCGGCCTCAGCGAGCAACGCACGCGCCTTCTTAGGGTTGGCGGGCTCAGACGTGACTGAAGGATCGTACGCCCAGGACTCCTTTGGATAGGGGCCGGTGGCCACTGCCCCAAGGCCATAGAGGACACCATTCAGGATGGCTTGTTTATCCACAGCCGCGTTGATGGCCAGCCTCACGCGTGCATCAGCAAATCGGGGGTCCTGGAGATTGTAGCCCAAGTAGGTAAATCCAAAGGACGGGTAGCGGAACTTGCGATAGGTCTCCTGAAGATACGGCGTATCGGTCTGGCGCACATACTGCAAGGGGATTAGACCTGCCCAATCCACCTGGCCAGTGAGCAGCTCAAGGAACAGGGTGGCCTGATCCGGGATGATACGATAGAGATAGCGATCAAGGTGAGGGCGGTGCTCAAAATAGTCCGGGTTGGCACGCAGCTCGATCAGCTCGCCGGTTTTCCAGCGATGGAAGCGGTAGGGGCCGTGGCCGAGGGGGTTGCGCAAGAAGGATGTGGTATTGAGGTCTTCTTGTTCGAGGAGATGTTCGGGGATGATGCCCATCATCCAGCTTTCAAGCGCCGGGGCAAACGGTTCTCGGTAGCGGATGCGAATGGTCCGCGCATCCAAGAGTTCGACGGACTGCACCAGCTCATAGCTGCTGGAAAAGGGCGTGTGCACCATAGGGTCTATGAGCTTGTCGTAGGTAAATTTCATGTCCTCGGCGGTGAGCGGTGCCCCATCATGCCATCGAACATTGGGCCGCAAGACGAAGGTGATGGTGAGTCCATCCGGACTGACGGTCCAGGATTCGGCCAGATCGCCGACGATCTCCAGCCGTTCGTTGTATTTGAGAAGGCCGTTAAAGAGCAGTCCCACAATCTCGCCTGAGGCGCTGTCAGAGGCAAGAATCGGCAGGAGCCGGCTGGCATCGCCGATGGAGCCGACGACGATCGCATCGCCCTGCTGTGGCTGTCCACTATAGAGGAGTGAACTGGAAACGCCCGCAAGGATGAAGCACACTAAGAGAACTTGAATAACCCATGCTAATCGGGGACAGCCACCGAATATTTTTCCGCCGGCAAGGCAAGAAATCAGTGGCTGCGACCGAGCCCGGGTACCCAGCAGAGCTGGGTGGGGCGACGGGAGCGCCGAGAACCGTAGGTTATCGGCGCCCCGTTTTATCGTGCGGTTATGGAGTAGGTGCGGTCTCGTCGCTTGGCGCCGGTGCAACAGTGGTTTCAGCCGGCTCCTCGGAAGCTGCTGGTGGCTGCCCTGTCAGCGCTTCAGGAATCCCGGTGGCCGCCCCTGGAAGCGCATCCGGAAGGGTGGCCGGTAGCCGCTCCATGACCGAGCGGCCTTGGGCAGTTGAGAGCGCAGCCAGCGACAAGCAGGTGATGATAAACAGCCCGGCGCTGACCGCGGTAATCTTGGTCATGACGGTATTGGTATTCCCGCCAAAGAGCGACTGGGCCGCCGCACCGCCGAGTGCTTCGCCTAACCCGCCGCGGCCACCTTGGAGCAAAATCACCGCAATCAGAAACAGTGCGACGAGCACGTGAACGATTAAGATCAGCACATACAACATGAACAACTCCTTCTTATGGAGCCCCACGGGTTCTATCCGTGGGGCGGAATCCCGAGCGATGGTGAGCGAGGCCCTCAGGCCGAGTCGAACCAGAGTCGAGGGATCGTTTGGCCGCCACCGATTTGGCCTCGACCGCGGCCTTTACGATGGCGCAGAAACTCTCCGCCTTCAAACTCGCCCCACCCACGAGCGCTCAATCAAAATCTGGCTGCAGAAGCAGTCTAGCGGCGTAGGCGGCATTCACACTACCGACATATTGAATCCGCATCACTTCACCGACGGCCGCCCCACAGCGCTTGCCGATCCACTGGCGGATGAACGCATGCGCCTCTTGCGCCTGCTCAGGGGTCGCGTTTTTCCCCGTGCCAATCGCCCAGACCGGCTCGTAGGCAATGGTGATTT
>CAYNXT010000052.1:0-11673 GCA_964401235.1 uncultured Planctomycetales bacterium | reverse complement strand
TTCCGATCTCACGACCTGGGCGATCGCCAGCGTGGTCGCTCGCCGGGAGGGATAGTATTCGTTGAAGGACCAGTCCATGATCGTGTACGGCCCGGTGAGCATCCCTTTGACCGGACGAGTCGTGAGGCGCTGTGCGAACTTCCACCATTCCACGGTCACGGGTTTGGGCCGGGTGATCTTGCCGACAATGATCGGTTTGCGATAGTACCGGTTGCCGTAGGAGCGCACCAGCTCGCTCTGCTTAAACCCCCCGAGGTGCTCGGAGAAATAGGCGACCATGTCGCCGCGGTACTGCTCGCCATCGACGATGATATCGATGCCGAGCTCCTCCTGAACCTGAATCCACTCACGGGTCGCCTGCTCTTCCAGAGCCCGCAGCTCCTTGGAGCTGATGTCGCCTTTGCGCGCCTGCGCGCGCGCTTTCATGAGATAGTCCGGCTTCGGTAAACTTCCCACGGACGTTGTCAGCAGCATGTAAAACCTCCTCCTCTAGTCTCTGAAGCGGCTGCCATCAGGGCAGCCGCGGAATGGCCGCACATCCGCCATGTGCGGCACTTCGCCACCGCCTCGATGGCGGTGACTACGCCGAGCGCGGTGGGCGCTCGGCCTTGATTATCGGTAGGTCTTCACGGCTTTTGCCAGCCGCTCGACTTTCGCGTGTGCTTGTGTATGTGGCAAGAATTCTAAACCACAGTTTGGATTCACGTAGAGTCGGTCGAGCGGCACCCGCTTCCTCAGCACATTGAACAACGCGTGCAGCTCGGTCACCGATTCAAGCTTGGTGTTCCGCGCATCGACACACCCAATGGCCAGCGCCTTGGTGGTCTTGGTGCGCGTAAGGCTCGCGAGGGCCTTCGGGTCAGACACCACATCAATCCCGATCACATCGACCTTGGCGCGCAAGAGCGGGTTCAACGCCCCATTGAGCGAGCCGAAATAGGTGTACACCGCCGTCGTCGCCTTCAGCCCCTTGGCGGCAATGCCTAACGCTTCAACCGCAAGTTTCATGTCCGGCTTGCCGAACCCGAGTGCCGGCTCATCGAACTGAATGAACGGTGCGCCGGCCTTGGCCAACTCGAGCGCTTCGGCATTCAGAAGCTCGGCGAGTTTGAGCACGAATGGCCGCAACGCGCGGTAATGCCGATCCTCACTCACCACCGCAAACGTGTAGGGACCAGGCAACACCGCCTTCACCGGCTTCTTGGTGCATCGCGCGGCAAACCGATACTCATCGACCAAGATAGCGCGCGTCCGCTTGGGCGCTTTGTGCAAAATTGGGCGCCGGTAGTACACATTGTTGTCAAACCAGCGCGAGAGGCCGTTGATCTCAAACCCCTCGAGGTGCTTGGCCACGGCCGTGACGATATCTTCCCAGCGAATCTGCCCATCGGTGAGCAGCTCGATGCCGGCCTGCTCCTGCTCTCGGATTACCGCCTTGGTAACCTCTTGAAATATCTGCTCTAGCTCGGCATCGTTGAGTTCCTTGCGCTGCCATTTCGTGATCGAACCGATCACTTTTGTGCCATAGCCGCCTTCGGCGACCTTCGGATAATTTCCCACAAGCGTGGTGATCATTCCGGATTACCTCCTCGTCTCTTGCTCTTTTTCCTGTTCCTTTTTCTCATAACATGCCGGGCAGTTAAAGATGGGTCGCGCTAGGCTGCGATTGTAGCTCTTGGCGATGACGACACGCAGCACCACATCGCTCTCCTGCTTGCACGTATCACACCGCATGTTAATTGGGGACAGCCACCGATTTTCGCTCCGCGTCACCCACGAACCAACAAGTCGCCCATCGTCCAGCCACATCCTGAAGTTCAAGCGTTTGACCCACAGCCTCTGATAAGGAAATGGCACAGCGGCCGAGTTGAGCCCTCACCGAGATCGGCAAGACACCGTTGAGCGCAGCGGAAAATTCCCCAACAAGCAGCGAGCCTTGGATTAACCATGCGTGAGGAAATCGTCGAATGGCAAATCCCGCCACTTTTCTCCTCTTGACATAGATCGCGTACGAACTCTGCTGTCCTAAACAGTAGAGGATTCGTTCTCGTCCGGCCACCTCAAGCAGCACATCAGCCTCGAGTCCGTACTCTCGGCAAAGATCGACGGCGCTCTGACACATTGCACGCATGAGTTCATGCAGCGGCAGCGGTGTGAGTGGCTCCACGAGCGCAATCGACACGTCACTGCCATGGAAGGCGATCCCGCCACCGGTCGGTCGCTCAACCATGTCAAGGCCGGCCATCAGGCAGGTGATTTCATCGAGCCAGTCTGGCAGCGACTGCTTCAACCCCAGGGAAATTGCCGAAGGGTTCCACGTAAAGAGTCGTACCATAGGAAACGCTCTGGCTGCATGGTGCTCATCGAACGCCATGTGTTCCGCGGCGGACCGAGGTCCGTCCACGAAAACATGCCGCTGTCCTACGCAGGTGTTGGAGCTGTGGAGTGTGCTGGTGTTGTCCATCGTAGATTTGGCTCCCGAGCCGCTTTGACCTCATCCAGGCGACTGACCGCCATGCGCTGCGGAGCGCGGCGCACAAGATTAGGAGTCGCTCTGGCCTCTTCGACAATCTGCAACAACGCCTGGGCAAACTCGTCGAGAGTTTCTTTGGACTCGGTTTCGGTTGGCTCGATCATCAGCGCCTCTTCGACAATCAGCGGAAAATAGACCGTCGGCGCATAAAATCCATAGTCCAGCAGCCGCTTCGCCACGTCGCCGGCCGTCACCCCGAAAGATTTGAGCGGCTTCGCGCTCGCCACAAACTCGTGCATGCAATGGCTATCAAATGGCACCGGAAACACTTCCTGCAGCTTGCTCTTGAGATAGTTGGCATTGATGATGGCTGTTTCTCCGGCCCGCTTGAGCCCTTCATGCCCTAGCGTGCGGATGTACGTGAAGGCGCGCACCAGCACCCCGACGTTCCCGTAGAAGCCGTGCACCCGCCCGACGGAATGGCGGCTGCGCTCATGCCACGCAAACCGTTTGCCGACACGCTTGATTCGCGGCAGCGGCAGCAGCTCTTCAAGCGATTTGATGACGCCTACCGGACCTCCCCCTGGCCCCCCACCTCCATGCGGCGTGGAGAAGGTTTTATGCAGGTTGAGCTGGAGCACATCCACGCCCATGTCACCTGGCCGCGAAACGCCCAGTAGCGCATTCATGTTCGCGCCATCCATGTAGACCAGCGCGTCATGCTCATGCAGCATCGCCGCGATCTGCTTGATTTGCCTCTCGAACAACCCCAGCGTGTTGGGATTCGTGAGCATGAGGGCGGCCACGTCGTGGCTTAACTTTCGCTGCAGATCATTAAGATCAATCAGGCCATCCGGCCCTGATTTGAGCTGCACCACGGAAAACCCTGAGAGCGCAGCCGAGGCCGGGTTGGTGCCATGGGCAGAGTCCGGAATCAAAATCGTCGAGCGCGTTCGGTGCTTGCGGCGATGGTAGGCCGCGATAATCTTCAGCCCCGTAAGCTCGCCTTGCGCGCCAGCGGCAGGCTGCAGCGTGAAGGCCGCCATGCCGGTGATGGAGCAGAGCAACTGCTCAAGCTCATGGAGCAAGGCGAGCATGCCCTGCACCTGCGAGGGAGGTTGCAATGGATGCAGCCAGGCGAATCCCGGCAGCGCGGCAACGCGCTCGTTGAGTTTTGGGTTGTATTTCATCGTGCATGAGCCCAGCGGATAGAAATTCGTATCGACGGAAAAATTCAGCTGCGAGAGCCGCGTGTAATGGCGGATCACATCGAACTCTGCGACTTCTGGCAGTGGTGGTGCTGAGGCTCGGAGGTGATCAGCCGGCAAGAGTTCGGATGGCTCGCGCACCGGCACGTCACTAGGAGGCAGTACGTAGCCCCGCCGTCCTGTCACCGAGCGTTCAAAAATCAGCGGGGTCATCTTCAGTTTATCCGTGCGAGTGTCTCGATGAGCTGATCGATCCGCTCACGGCTCACCACTTCGGTCACGCACCATAAGGAGCTCTGCGGCATGGTGGGGTACCAGTCGCTGAGCGGAAATCCGCCCACGAATCCGGCTTTGGCCAGCGCGCGATGAATCCGCTCCACCGGATGCGTCTCATCGTACTGCAAGACAAACTCATTAAAAAATGGCTGATCAAACGCCACGTGAATCCAAGGAATCTCCCGCAATCGCTCAGCGGCGTAGTGGGCCTTATCCATATTGAGCTTCGCGAGCTCTTGAAATCCCTGCGGCCCGAGCAAGCTCATGAAGATCGTCGCCCGCAGTGCGAGCCACCCTTCGTTGGTGCAGATGTTCGACGTCGCCCGCTCTCGGCGGATATGCTGCTCGCGCGTTTGCAAGGTGAGCGTAAAGCCTCGACGGCGGCTCTGATCCACCGTGCAGCCGGCTGATCGGCCGGGGATCCGGCGCAACAGCGCCTGGGTCGTCGTGAACAACCCTAACCCTGGCCCTCCATAGGCCGGAGGGCTGCCTAGGCAGCGCCCTTCCGCGACGGCAATGTCAGCGCCATAGGCGCCGGGCGGTTGCAGCAACCCGAGGCTCATGGGATACACCGAGGCCACAAACAATCCGCCAACCCGATGGGTCAACTCACCGGCCTGCTGCATCGGCTCAAGACAGCCGAACACATTCGGCTGCTGCATGATGAGGCATGCGACATCATCCCGCAGCGCTTTGCCCAGCGCTTCAAGATCGGTGACGCCATTAATCGTTGGGATGACCTGCAGAATGGTTGGGGTCCCCTGCAAATAGGTCGCGACCACCTCGCGCACATGCGGATGGACCGCCTCAGAGATCAGGATGCGAGGCCGCTCAGTCGCTCGAAAACTCAGCACCGCCGCTTCGGCCGCGCTTGAGGCGCCGTCATACAGCGAGGCGTTCGCCACCTCCATCTGGAAGAGCTCACAGACCATCGTCTGAAACTCATAGATGGCCTGCAAGATTCCCTGGCTCGCCTCTGCTTGATACGGAGTGTAGGGGGTCAGCCATTCTCCCCGCGCGGCCAGCGCATCCACCGCCGTGGGCACGAGGTGATGATACGTCCCGGCGCCGAGGAATGACGTCACGTCATTGAGTGATTGATTGCGCTTAGCCAATCCCTCGCAGAGTATGAGGATTTGTGCTTCAGCCAGGCCGCCAGGAACGTCCAAACGCCTGACGTGCAGCGATGAGGGCATGGCGCTGATGAGCTCATCAAACGAGTCCACGCCGATGGCGCGGAGCATCTCTTGGAGTTGGGCGTCCGTATTTGGAGCGTAATCCATCACAGATTGTTCATTGGCTCATTAGTTCAGTGGCTCATTCGCTCATGAATTTGCTTCTTGTAATCTTCCGATGATAACAAAGTTGATAACTCCTCAGGATTACTTGGGGTAATGGTAAACAGCCAGCCCTGCCCGTAGCAGTCCTGGTTGACTTCTTGGGGCGATTTCGCCACCGCCTCATTCACCCGGCTGATCGTCCCGGAGACAGGGGCATAAATATCAAACGCCGCTTTCACCGATTCGATGACCGCGGCCGGCTCGCCCTGCTTCACCGTCTTGCCGACTTTGGGCAGCTCGACGAACACCACATCGCGCAACTCTTCCTGGGCATGCGCGGTGATCCCAACCACCAAATCGTTGCCTTCGCGCCTCGCCCACTCGTGCGTTTTCGTATATAACAACTCCGCTGGAATCTGCATTAGCTGAGCTTCTCCAATTGGGCCGCAATAGTGGCTCCGATCGCCGCCGGTTTGATCTCCGGCTTCCAAAACGGCAGTTTGACAACCGTCGCCTCATAGCGCTGGCTCCGCACAGTCAACGTAAGCGCCGTGCCAGTTTTCGCGTACGCCGGCTCGACATAGCCCATACCCAGAGGCTTATTCAAGATCGGGCTAAACGTTCCGCTGGTCACCACGCCAACCTTGCGTCCGTCGACCAATAGCTCCGCTCCGGTTCGCGGCACCGGTCCGCCAGCCAGCTCAAATCCCACAAACTTTCTCGCCACACCTGCTTGTTTCTGTCGGAGGAGGACGTCCTTGCCAATAAACGAAGGTTTGTTAATCGCGACCGTCCACTCAAGTCCCGCCTCAAACGGTGTCGTCGTCGTGTCAATGTCGGTGCCGTAAAGCCGCAAGCCGGCTTCCACCCGCAGCGTATCCCGCGCTCCCAGCCCGACCGGCAACCCGCCGATGGGCTGCGCTTGGATGAGCACCGTATCCCAGACCCGCTGGGCGTGCCGGTTGGAGAGAAAGAGCTCAAAGCCATCGCTGCCGGTGTAGCCGGTGCGCGCAATACATTCCGCAGGCCCCATGGTCCGAATCGGCGCAATGTCGAAGCGCCCCAGACTCGTGACCCGAGCATCGAGTATTTGCTCAAGCAGGTGGCACACCCGCGGCCCCTGCACCGCCAGAATGGCGCGGCCATCGCTCATATCGTTGATCGTCGTGCGCCCCTGGGCATGAGCCGTGAGCCATTCGACATCGCTGGTGCGCGTGCCGCAGTTGACGATAACGAGAAAATCGGTCTCGCCAAGCCGGTAGATGATCAAATCATCCAGGATGCCCCCGGACTCATTGAGCATCAGCGTATAACACGCCCGCCCTTGCCCGACCTGCGTGATGTCGCTGACCATCAGGGCGTTGAGGGTTGCCACGGCATCGGGCCCCGTCACCAACACCTGGCCCATGTGCGAAATGTCAAAGAGTCCCAGGGTTTGGCGCACGGCCTTATGCTCATCCAAGATGCTGGTGTAGTAGAGCGGCATGTCCCAGCCGTGAAAGTCGGTCATCTTGGCACCGAGCGTGCGGTGCCGCTCCCAGAGACAAGTCTTATTCATCAGAGAAATTCGTTCTTTAGCTCATTAGCTCAATGATGGATAACTAATGAGCGATTGAGCGCTCTACTCCTATTTCTTTCAGAATGGTAGGAACGAGGTCTTCCCACCCGAGCGCATAGAGATGAATGCCGTCGGCCCACTCACGCACCGCGCGAATGAGCTCGACGGTCACGGCGACGCATTCCGCCCGCTTATCCGCCGCTTGCTCAAACCGCTCGATGATCGGCTCAGGCACGTGGATGCCCCACACATGCTCGTTCATGTACCGCGCCATCTTCGCGGATTTCACCAAGAGAATACCCGCCAACACAGGTTTTTGGAGCCCCGTAGGGGCGATATCCTGAGCGAGGCCGCTAGGCCGAGTCGAAGGACCGAATGCGCGCACCCGCTTCATGAACTCGGCAAACCTCGATGGATCGAACACGGCCTGCGTTTGGAAAAAGGCGGCCCCGCCATCGATCTTGGCCTTGAGCTTCTGCATCTCCACGTCAAGATCCTTCGCGCCGGGATCAGCCGCTGCGCCGATGCACAACTGCGGCGCGCCGCTGAGCGCTTTGCCGGCCATGTCGTGGCCTTCGGTCAAGCCTTTCACCACCTGCATGAGCGTGGCGGAATTGATATCAAACACCGGCTTGGCGTCCGGATGATCGCCGGCCTTCGGATCATCGCCTGTCAGCAGGAGAACATTTCGGATGCCTAAGATCGCCGCGCCGAGCAAATCGGCCTGGAGTGCCAACCGATTGCGATCTCGGCAGGTCATCTGCAAAATCGGATCGATCCCCGCGTCTAGCACCACCTTCGCGACGGCCAGCGACGCGGCTCGCATGATCGCCCCGGAGCCATCCGTCACATTGACCGCATCGACCAGCCCGCGTACCCGCTCGACCGCACTGGTGATCTCAGTTAACTCGGTGCCCTTAGGCGGGTTGACCTCCAGGGTCACCAGCCATGGTTTGCGGCCGAGTTTCGATGTTAAACGCTCAGACTCAGGTAGGCTCATTTCCGTTTGCCCGTTAGCCAGTTAGCCCGTTCACAGGTTGTTGTAATTTGAATGCTTCAAGGGTGTTTTTCATGACCGTCATGACCGTCACTGGCCCCACCCCGCCTGGCACCGGCGAGATGTAGGCGGCGCGCGTCTTCGCCGCTTCAAACTCCACATCGCCCACGACGCGGCCATTCACCACGTTAATCCCCACATCGATGACGATCGCGCCCGGTTTGATCCATTCCCCTTTGATCAGATGAGGCCGGCCCACCGCAACCACCAACACATCGGCGCGGCGCACATGCTCTTCCAAGCGCCCGGCTCGATCAGTGCCCATATGGCAAATGGTGGTCGTCGCCAAGCGGTCCAGCAGGAGCATGCTGACCGGGCGTCCGACGATCTCGCTATGCCCGACCACCACCGCGTCCTTGCCTTCAAGTGTGACGCCCGTCGAATCGATCAGTTCCATGACGGCCAGCGCGGTGCATGACCCAATACGTCCTTTGGCGAAAAATCTCCGAGCGGAGTTTTGGGGATGGATCCCCTCGACATCTTTGCGGGGGTCGATGACCCCGGAAATGCGCTGCGCATCAATCTGAGGCGGCATCGGCTGATGCACAAAGATTCCATGCACCGTCGGATCCGCATTCCAGCGCTGGATGATCGTCTCCACGGCTTCCTGTGTTGCCGTCACCTCGCAGGCCGACTCAACCGTGCGGATCCCCAGCTCGCTCGCCTGGGTTCGCTGGGCTGCGCGATAGAGCTCTGAAGCCGGCGCGCGGAAATAGACAATGGCGAGCGTGGGCTTGGCGCGCAGCCCTTGCAGACTCTGACGAAGCGTGTCTTTCAATCGCTGCGCAAGAGCCTTGCCGTCAAGGACCACGGATGAAGGCATCGTTGGGTGGAAGCCTGCGCTAGGAACGCCCGAGACGTTGGGCGGCGCGCAGGCGACGTTGGATCGTGTTCGTGTACGCGCGATCATTGAGCCAAGCCACATTCGTGCGAATGAGTGTCTGCGCCGCCTCGCCGGCTGCCTCGGCCAACGCTTGGGCGCACCGCACGTCGGACTGCAACCTGGGACTTATGGCTTGCCGGGCCCGACGGCAGGCGAGGCGAATCGTCTGCGCCTGCGCGAAGACCCGGTACTGCGCCTCAGTTGCGGCCTTAAGACATCGGACAAATACCCGTCGATTTCTCGCCCGCATCGCGTGAATAACGCTCGCGAAGGTTGACGCATCGTGCTCAATGAGCTGCACGCACTGCTGGCGAATGCGCTTGATCCGGCGCGCCTGTTGAGGAGATGCGGTGAGTTTTTCGAGCAGCGCTGCGGAGAGTGCCGCGCTGAGTGCGGCCACACTCCCACCACCAAGCCACGAGCCGCGTTGCGCGATCTCGTCAAGGAACTGATCAACCGACTTGTGCATAAGACAACTTATTATATGTGAAATGTTTCACAGATTCAATCCCCCCACCTACCTGCGGCCTGCCAAAGGCAGGCCGCCAACTCGTTTCATATTGTCAAGCCGGCCTTTAGCTGGCAGGCAGGTGGGGGGACAATTTACCACACCCCGTCCGCCTCAAAGGCCCCCCGGATCAACTCAGCCTTGGGGCGATCCGGCTGCTCCCAAGAAACCGCGACGACATCAAAACGAATTTCAGCGGGAGACTGGCGTAGCCGGTTGAGATACCATTGAGCCGCCCTGATAAGCCGCCGGCGCTTTGGCTCGGTGATGGAGGCTGCCGCTCCACCCCAGGCCTGCGATGAGGTCGAGCGCACCTCGATAAAGCACAAGGCCTCTCCCTCTCGCGCAATCAGATCAATTTCTCCAACGGGAAATCGGATGTTGGCGCGCTCAATGCAATAGCCCTCGGCGATGAGGAGCTCACGAGCCAAGCGCTCGCTGCGCTCACCTAACTGCTGGCGCAAAGCGCTCATACCGGCTCACGGGAGCAAATGTCAGACGATGCAGCAAGGATGGTCCGAATTCGTGCAGGCGCTCGGCATGCAAGGAGGTACCATACCCTTTGTGCTGATGAAAACCATAGTCCGGGTACAGGTCATGATAAAACACCATCAACATATCGCGCACCACTTTGGCGACAATGGACGCGCAGGCGATCACGTAACTGCGCTGATCGCCATGGACAATCGGCCAAGAGGGGACGGACGCAGAAGGCGCATGGAGCCCATCGATGAGAATCCCATCCGGGGGTGCGGGAAGGTCACGGAGCGCGTGCTGCATGGAGAGGAGCGTCGCGGCGAGAATATTGTGCTGGTCAATCTCTTGGGCGCAGACGATCCCGACGCCGACTTCGGCCTCTTGGAGAATGATCCGGAAAGCCTCGAGGCGTTGCCGAGGGGTTAATCGTTTGGAGTCATCGATACGGGCGGGAATCTTCGTAGAACGCAAGATGACCGCTGCTGAAACCACCGGCCCCGCCCATGGTCCTCGGCCAGCTTCATCCACGCCGGCGATTCGGAAGCGTCCTTGGGCGCGAGCCTGCTGGACCCACGGATCTGGATACGCCGGCTCAACTGGCCGTTGAGCTGGGGCCGACAGGGGCTTCGGCTTCTGCGGTCTTATTGATGATCGGAACGGGGATTGAACGCTTGTCCCCAGTGGAAGCGCCCTCGATAGACGCGATGCGACTCTTACCCACGAGCGTGCGAAGAAAATAGAGCCGGCTGCGCTTCACGTGGCCCTTGCGCAGCACTTCAATGCGTGAGATCGCCTTGGCAT
This sequence comes from uncultured Planctomycetales bacterium, assembly GCA_964401235.1. Classification (GTDB taxonomy): domain Bacteria; phylum Omnitrophota; class Gorgyraeia; order Aquiviventales; family Aquiviventaceae; genus CAYNXT01. Next base: position 1,152 of record CAYNXT010000052.1, on the reverse strand, counting down.
CCATCGGAAAAATACGCTCCACGCCTTCGCCGAAGGTCACCCGGCGAACCGTAAAGGTCGCTGAGGGGCCTTCGCCGCGAACACGAATGACCATCCCTTCAAACTGCCCGAAGCGTTCCTTCCCCTGCTCCAGGATGCGGTACCAGACCCGGATCTCATCGCCGGCTCCGAATCCGGCGACCCTCCCCACCGAAGGCGTCGCCGAATGTACGTGCTGTTTCCAATCCATGACTCACCTCGTTGTGACTGAGCGTGGAGCCCCACGAGCAGAGCCCGTGGCATCCGCAATCTCGCTCCGATGGGGGCGACATCCCGTCCTCCCACCAGCTGCTGCACGACCGTGCCGCCCCTCGTTCTTGCTTTCGCAAGAAAGCTCGGGGGCGCAATGACCGGATTGACGTACGAGATCCGGCCGCAGGCGGCGGGTCCGTTGAACGGATTGACGCTTCCGCCAGCGCGCGATGTCTTGGTGATGGCCGCGCTGTAGGATCTCCGGAACGGCCATGCCCCGAAAGACCACCGGTCGCGTGTAATGCGGGTACTCTAACAACCCATTGACGAAGGACTCCTCGCGGGTCGCCTCAGCGTGTCCGAGAACGCCGGGAACAAACCGCGCAACCGCATCGATCAGAATCATCGCGGGTAACTCCCCACCCGTTAACACATAATCGCCGATAGAAATCTCGCGATCGATCAATTTCAGGCGCACCCGCTCATCGACGCCTTCATACCGTCCGCAGATAATGATCAGGTGCCGATGCGCTGAAAGTTCTTGCGCGAGGCGCGACGTCAGCCGCTCCCCTTGAGGGCTCATGAGGACGGTCTGGCACGGACCACTCGCGCCCAGGCGATGATCCGCGCAACGTGTGGCCACTGCTTCGACGGCCTCAAAGACTGGCTCCGGTTTCATCACCATCCCCGGTCCCCCGCCATAGGGGCGATCATCCACGGTGCGGCGCTTATCATGCGTATAATCTCGGAGGTTATGGATGGCCAGCTCGAGCCGGCCTCGTGCTTGCGCCCGTTTGAGAATTGACGCGTCCAGCACCGGGGCAAACATCTCCGGAAAGATCGTCACAATATCAATGTGCATTCATCTTCACACCACAGAGCCACAGAAATCCACAGAGACACAGAGGAGGCCTCGTCGGA